>CAMEHJ010000140.1 GCA_945917385.1 uncultured bacterium | reverse complement strand
TGCAGCCGTTACGGCCCGTTACGGAAAGTGGATTCTTTGCCATGATTACGCGCGGGACTCTAACTCGCCGCGCATGAAGCCGCCGAGAACGCCGTTGACAAAGGCGACGGTGTCAGGGTCGTCATATCCCTTGTCAAGCTCTATCGCCTCGTTGATCGCCGCGGCGTTCGGGATATCGTCCATATAAAGTATCTCGCATACGGCGCAGCGCAGAACTCCCCTTGCGGTTCTGGAAATTCTGTCAATCTTCCAGCCCTTGGAGTAGCGCTCGATATAACCGTCAAGCTCGCTTGAATTTTCGACGATAAGTGTGGTGAGTCTGCGGATATACTCCATCTGCTTTTCGTCCGGGTATTCGGAATAAAGCTCGTCCTCCGCCGCGAGGGAAGCATAATGCTCCTGTTCAAAGAAGCTGTCCATAAGCTCGTCCGCAGGCTGTGCGCTTGCCGAGGCTGCAAAGCTGAGCTGAATGGCAATTTCACGGGCAGTAGTTCTGGTCATTGTGGTCCTCCGAATTATTTTTCAAGCGCGATGCCGGAAACGTGAACGTTTACCTCAGCCTCTTCAACGCCGGTAGTCGCCTGAACCGCGGTCAGGATCTTTTCCTGCGCAGCCTTTGCAACGTCCACTATCTTGCAGCCGTACTTGACGGTGATGATAACATCCACAACGATTTTGCTCTCCACGAACTGAACCTTGACGCCGCGTGACACGGTCTTGAGACCAATAAGCTCGGCAAGCTCGGCGCCGGCGGTGTTGGAAAGGCCTGCAACGCCCTCCACCTCCGCAGCAGCGGTCTTGACCATGCTGTTGACAACGTCTTCGGAAATATTGATGCTGCCGTTTTCCAACTGGCAGGAGATGTAATTTTCGCCCATAACAAACCTCCAAAATAGAATCAGTGTATTTTATCACATTATTCCTGAAAAATAAAGAGCAATATTCAATACGAATATGAATAATCCAAAAAATATTCAGGCATACCCTTTTCGGTATGCCTGAATCCATCAAGACTTTACTTCGATAATATTGAGCTGAGAAGCCTCATAGCGTGTTTCGCTGCAAACTATGTCGGTTATTCTCGCAACCGCATCCTCGGAAAGCCCCTCGCTCGGCGCGGGCACCGCCACGGTCACGCAGTCGTTGCCTATATAAACCACGCAGTCCTGAAAATCCTTTGCAAGAAGCAGATTTTCTATCTGTGATTCCTGCATTGAGCAGGTCGCCATCGCGGATATGGCATTCATGGCACTGTCAATGGTCTCCTGAGAGGCAACCTCCGCAGTAGCCGCAGTCTGAAGCAGCTCGAGCGCTTCGTCTCGCGATACCTGCCGTGTCAGTCTCGCCTGTGCAAAATACTCTGACGAAGCAGAGAGGAGGTTGTCGCTGAATTTTGCGTCCGCTTCCATCATGGCAGCATCCTCGGCAAGAACCATCTCCGCATCCGGCGTCCCCCATCTGTTGTTGTACGACCAGTTCAGCGCGACCGCAGCGCATACAAACAGCACCACGGCAAGCATAGTAAGATTTCTTCTCCTGTTTTTCATAAACACACTCCTCACACTCATTGTTCCGTCATTTTCAGGATAGTTATTTTCTCCGTGCTGAAACCGGTGTATGACCGGACAGCATTTGTCACATTCAAGCGCACAGCGGCATTAGCCGCTCCTTTGCAGACAACCACAACGCCGCTTTCGGAAATCAGCACCTTTGCCTCCCCGACGCCCTCGATGCTCGACAGCAGCTCGGCAAAGTCCGTATTCCCGGCCTTCCCTCCTTCGCTTTTCTTTGTGCCCGTCGGAATCAGCATGAGCATTATGCCGACAAGCAGAATAATTGCGGGGTATTTAAGTTTATTCAGATTCTCGGAGATTTTTTTCAAATCCATCATCGGTTCCAGCTCTGCCTTTCAAAGGGAATACCAAGCTCATCCCTTATGACTTTTTTCAGCGCGTCCGTCTCGGTCTCCCCGGCCTGCGTATGTACCTCGACGCTCCACGGCACCCAGATTCCATCCATATCCCAGCGCACTTCAAGCAGGATATCAATGTCCTCAATGCCGAACGTCTTTGCTTTGTCACAAATATATGTCCTGTATTCCCGCTCTATGACAAGTCTGTTGAGTTCCCGCTGCGCTTTTTCAGCACCCTTGCTCAGCTCCCTCTCCGATGCGAACAGCTTCGCACTGTCAAGGGCGTATTTGTCAAAGTCCGTTTCACCGAGCGCGCTCAGCAGCACCGCCGTAAGCATCGCGCAGGCGCATATCTCGCTCACGCGCCTGACAGTCCCGTCGGGCGTTATCGCCATAAGCACCCCCGCAAGAACCGACAGCATACACATTTCACGAAGCAGTTCGCCCATTATATGTTCACCGCTTTTATCCCTGCCATTGTGGAAATAAACAGCATTATACCGCAGCAGCCGAGAAGCCCCAGCAGAATACTGACAGCACTCCCTATATCCCATATCAGTTTTGACACGCCGCTGTACGGCAGCATATCCGTAACCGCGCCCGCCGCTTTTAATAACAGCAGCTTCATACTCATCACCGCAAACGGCCCCGCGCAAAGCGCAGCCACGGCGACAAGACCGAATACGCCTATCGAATTTTTCACTACCCCCGCCGCCGCAAGAACCGCCGAGGATGCGTCCGAGGCAATGCCTCCTACGACCGGCAGCACGGTGGAAATAAGCGTCTTTGCGGTTCTTATCGCCGCCGCGTCCGCACTGCCGCTTATTAGACCCGTGAGGTTTATATATGCCGTGAAAGCAATGGTCATTCCGGTCATCACGGTTATCGCAAGCCACTTTGTGATCTTGGCAAAATTCGACAGAATGGCATTTGAAAACAGGCAGTTTGAAAGCGTTACCGCGATGTAAGCGTAGACAAGCGGGATAACGGCGTTTCGTGCCGCGCTCATCATAACGTCCATCGCAATGCTGACGGCTGCGTATTTTGCCGCCGACGAACCTACGCGCCCGCAGGCGGCAGCCGCCGTAAACAGCACCGGCATTGCGGCTCTGGAGTAATCGGACATGGAGTTGAGCGCATTAACGGTCTGCTGTACGGCGCCCTCAAGGTTTCCAACCAGCACGCCCGCAACTGCGGCGCAGGCGCATATATTCACAAACGGCTTTATACCGGCGCTCGTACACACGGTCATTGCGAGATTAAATACGATCCCTACCGCGATAAGCTCAAGGCAGACATTCAGCTCGCTTCTGAATGCGTTCATGGCGCTGTCAACGAAGCTTTTCCAAAGCCGTTCAAGCGAGCCTTGCACGTCATAGCCTCCGTCTGTTCTAAGCCTGCCGGTGATGCTTCTCGCCTCGTCGCTCAGGACTTCTTCGGCGGCATCCGCTCCGAAAATATCCGCCGCCTCATCCGAGAGAGGCTCGGCAAAAGCAGTTGAAATAAACATCGGCAGAAGAATGAGCAGTATTATTATACGCTTCATATCATCTCTCCGATAAGCCTGAGCAGAGAGTTTATCAGCGGCGCCGAGACTGCCGCCGCACACACCGTACCCGCAAGCTCAAGCGAGGAGGCGAGCGCGGACTGTGCCGTGTCTCTGCAAAGATCCGTCGTCACCTTGGTAACGCATGATATCCCGAGACATTTAAGCAGCGGGAGCATCTGCGCGTCGCTATTGCCGATATATGTACGCACGGTGCGCGAAACGCTCGACAGCGTTCCCGCAAAGCGCATCGCCGCGGTCAGAACAACGCAGACTGCCGCCGCGGTCAGCGCAAAGGACATTTCCGGATTTCTGCGTTTAATGAGCAGGGATGTCACCGAGGCAATAATCGCCGCGGCGGAGCATTTAATAATCAGTTCCATATATTAAACTCACAGTCCGAAAAGCGTCTTTATCAGGTTAAAAAGCTCGCTTATTTTCTGCACGACAACCATCAGCACTACCACCAGTGCCGTGATTGAGGTCATAAGCGCCTGTTCCTCCTTGCCGGAGCGCTGAAGCAGGATATTCAGCACTGCGGCAAGGATTCCGATTGCCGCTATTTTAAAAATCAGGTCTATATCCATTGTTTTCTCCTAAGCCAGTACGATAAGGATAAGCGCACACCCCGCACATATCAGACCGAGCTTCAGTCTGTTTTCCTCTTTTCTCACGCTCATGTATTCATTCAACTTGCAGGACAGTGTTTCCTCGCAGTCGTCTATCGCCTTTAACTGTTCTTCAAGCGCGAAGCGACCGAGCACCGCGCCAAGGGTTTCAAGCGCGTAAAGCTCGTCCTGCCGAAGTCTCTCAAAGCACTTTCCGACGCAGAGCCTCCATATCCCGCAAAACTCGAAATCGCCAAGCT
>CAMEHJ010000139.1 GCA_945917385.1 uncultured bacterium | reverse complement strand
AAAATTAACCGCAAAAAATGTCAAATCCGTAGAAAAATTCGGTTGACTTTTTTCGCCTTTGCTGATAAGCTAACAGCGTCAGAAAAATCAAAAACCGCTTTCGATATATTTCAAATAATATGGATTTGAAGTTTCTACCCGGACGCCGTAAATGACCGGACTATCAAAGTATCCTGTGAGGGGGCGTATTTTGCGCTGCCTCGTCTTGTGTCGCATTGCTCTGGGTCAGATTCTCCCTCGCAAATGCGGCTTTTTACTTCAATTTTTTGGAGTAATTGGAGCGGTAAACCGTTTCTGACAGAAATTTTTTTAAGGAGATTGATCAAATGAAGAAGATCATCGCTCTGGCACTTGCACTGGTTATGACCCTTGCTCTCTGCGCATGCGGTTCCTCCGCCGCTCCCGCGGCAAGCTCCGCCCCCGCAGCTTCCGACGCTCCCGCAGCTAACGATGCTGTCGCGGCAGTGGACGAGCTCAAGGTAGGCTTCATCTTCCTGCACGACGAAAACTCCACCTACGACCTTAACTTCCTCAACGGCGCCAAGGAAGCCTGCGCAAACCTCGGCCTCAAGGAAGGTCAGTTCATCTACCGCACCAACATCCCCGAAGGTCAGGAGTGCTATGACGCGGCTGCCGAGCTTGTCGATGCCGGCTGCTCCATCGTCTTTGCCGACTCCTTCGGCCATGAGGACTACATGATCCAGGCCGCAAAGAAGTTCCCCGAGGTTCAGTTCTGCCACGCTACCGGCACCCAGGCACACACCGCCGGTCTTGACAACTTCCACAACGCATTCGCTTCCATCTACGAGGGCCGCTACCTCGCAGGCATCGCCGCCGGTCTCAAACTCAAAGAGATGATCGATAACGGCCAGTTCGCGGCGGACGAGGCCAAGATCGGCTACGTCGGCGCATTCACCTACGCAGAGGTTATCTCCGGCTACACCTCCTTCTTCCTCGGCGCACGCCAAGTCTGCCCCACCGCCACCATGGAAGTGACCTTCACCGGCTCCTGGTACGATGAGACCGCAGAGAAGGAAGCGGCAAACAAGCTCATCGCCAATGGCTGCAAGCTCATCTCCCAGCACGCCGACTCCATGGGCGCTCCCACCGCGTGTGAGACCGCCGGCGTTCCCAACGTCTCCTACAACGGCTCCACCGTCGCAGCCTGCCCCACCACCTTCATCGTTTCCTCCCGCATCAACTGGGCTCCCTACTTTGAGTACATGGTGAGCCAGGTTCTCGCAGGCGAGCCCATCGCCACCGACTGGACCGGCGACATCTCCACCGGCTCCGTCGTCCTCACCGACGTTAACGAGCAGGTCGCTGCCGCCAACACCGTCGAGTCCATTGCCGCTGCAAAGGACGCTCTCGTCGCAGGCCAGCTCCAGGTCTTTGACACCACTACCTTCACCGTCAACGGCGGCGAGGTTCTCACCTCCCACCAGGCCGACGTCGATACCGACGAGGCTTACACCCCCGACACCGAGGTTATCGAGGGCGGCATCTTCAAGGAGAGCTACTTCCGCTCCGCTCCTTACTTCGACCTTGAGATAGACGGCATCACCCGCCTCGACGTCGCATTCTAAAGAATATAAACCTGAAACTGAATCAAGCCCTGCCCCGTGCAGGGCTTGTTCGGGCTTTATTCCACGACACATCATCGCTGCAAAGGGCAGCGCAGTGACATCTGCCGCCGCGCTGCCCTTTACAGCGTTAGTCCAGCGGGAATCGAACACCCATCGCCCTCGCTGGACTGCTATACTTTTCGGGAGGTCAACGCCATTGGATACTAAAACAGCCGCAGTAAAAATGCGAAACATCACGAAAACCTTCGGCTCGGTCGTGGCAAACGACAAGGTCTGGCTGGACATCTACCGGGGCGAGATCCTTGCCCTGCTCGGTGAGAACGGCAGCGGCAAGACCACGCTGATGAATATGCTCTCCGGCATCTATTTCCCCGACGAGGGCGAGATCAGCATCGACGGGGAGGAGGTCGTCATCCGCTCTCCCAAGGACGCGTTTGACCACGGCATCGGCATGATACACCAGCATTTCAAGCTTGTGGACGTGCTGACCGCGACGGAAAACATCGTCCTCGGCCTGAAGGACGAGGGGCGCAGGCTCGATTTGAAGGCGGCGTCAAAGCGCATCCGCGAGATCTGCGACGCCTACGGCTTTGACATCGACCCCGAACAGAAGATATACGATATGTCCGTCTCCCAGAAGCAGACCGTTGAGATAATCAAGGTGCTCTACCGCGGCGCGGACATCCTCATTCTGGACGAGCCGACCGCCGTTCTTACTCCGCAGGAGACGGACAAGCTCTTTGCCGTTTTGCGCAACATGCGCGACGCTGGCAAGGCCATCGTCATCATCACCCACAAGATGCACGAGGTGGAGGAGCTTTCCGACCGCGTTGCCGTACTGCGTCACGGGCAGTTCATCGGCGATATGCCCACCGCGACGACGAACGCGCAGGAAATGACCAACATGATGGTCGGCCGCCCCGTCACCTTGAATATTGAGCGCCCCGAACCCGTTGACCCCAAGCCCAGAATCGAGGTCAAAAACCTCACCGTCCGCTCCGAGGACGGCATCCTCAAGCTTGACGACGTGTCCTTCACCGCCTACTCCGGCGAGATACTCGGCATCGCGGGCATCTCCGGCTGCGGCCAGAAGGAGCTGCTTGAGGCTATCGCCGGACTCCAGCCGGTCGAGGGCGGCAGCATCTCTTACATCGACGACCTCGGCGGACATGAAGAGCTTATCGGCAAGGACCCGCTTGCGATACAGCGTCTCGGCGTCTCGCTCTCCTTCGTGCCGGAGGACAGGCTCGGCATGGGGCTTGTCGCGAATATGGATTTGACGGACAATATGATGCTCCGCTCGTTCAGACGCGGCCGCTCCCTCTTTACCGACCGCAAATCCCCGAAGAACCTCGCGGAAAACGTCGTGAAGGAGCTTGAGGTAAATACCCCCGGCGTGTCTACCCCCGTCCGCCGTCTCTCCGGCGGCAACGTGCAGAAGGTGCTTGTCGGACGCGAGATCGCCTCCGCGCCGACCGTTCTGCTGACGGCGTACGCCGTGCGCGGACTGGACATCAACTCCTCCTACACCATATATGACCTCATTAACCGCCAGAAGCAGAAGGGCGTCGCCGTCGTGTACGTCGGTGAGGATCTTGACGTTCTGCTTGAGCTTGCCGACCGCATCCTCGTTCTCTGCGGCGGCAAGGTAAGCGGAATTGTTGAGGGGCGCGGCGCGAAGAAGCGCGAGGTCGGCATGATGATGACTAAAATCGGAGGTGGCAAGGCCGATGAATAAACTTCGTTCCAACCGTGAACCGCTGTTTCACATTGTAAAGCGCGGCGCCCTGCCGTGGTACAGGGCGTGGGGCATCCGCCTGTTCGCCATTTTGCTCGCGCTCATCGTCTGCGCGATAATCACCGCCGCTCTCACCGGCGTAAACCCTCTTGAGCTGTATGCGAAAATGTTCGAGGGCGCCTTCGGTACAAAGCGCCGTGTCTGGACGCTGCTCCAGAACCTCTCCATTCTGCTGTGCGTCGCCGTTGCGGTAACGCCCGCGTTCAGAATGCGCTTCTGGAACGTCGGCGGCGAGGGTCAGGTGCTCATCGGCTGTCTTGCGACCGCCGCGTGCATGATCCTCTTCGGCAAGACCCTCCCCGGCGGCGTGCTCATCGCGGTCATGCTCGTCTCCGCACTCGCGGCGGGCGCGCTCTGGGGCTTCATCCCCGCCTTTTTCAAGGCAAAGTGGAACACGAACGAGACGCTGTTCACCCTGATGATGAACTACGTTGCGACCCAGCTTGTGGCGTTCTTCGTCATATTCTGGGAGGTGCCCAAGGGCGCCGGCAAGATCGGCATCATCAACGCCAAGACCGAAGCCGGCTGGCTCCCGCAGCTCGGCCCCTCGGAGTATCTGCTGAACATCGTCATTGTCGCCGTAGTCACCCTGCTCATGTACATCTACCTCAACAGCACCAAGCACGGCTATGAGATATCCGTCGTCGGCGAGAGCGAGCGCACCGCCCGCTACGTCGGCATCAAGGTCGAAAGGGTCATCATGCGCACGATGCTGCTCTCCGGCGCCGTCTGCGGACTTGCGGGCTTCCTGCTCGTCGGCGGCACCAGCCACACCCTCACGACGACGCTCGCCGGCGGGCGCGGCTTCACGGCGGTCATGGTGTCGTGGCTTGCAAAGTTCAACCCCCTCATCATGGTGCTGACAAGCTTCCTTATTGTGTTTCTCGAAAAGGGCGCCAGCGAGATATCCACGACCTTCGGCCTGAACCAGTCGTTTTCCGA
>CAMEHJ010000138.1 GCA_945917385.1 uncultured bacterium | reverse complement strand
CGGCTCAACGCCCGCCGCTGCCGCCGCGACCGAGAGAATTTCCTCCTCGCTGAGCGTGCCCTTTTCCTCATCGGCTCTGCTCGCGTACTGACCGTCGTACTTATACCCGTCTCCAGCGTCGAAGCCGCCCTCAAGCTCAAGCATCGCGTCGCTGAGCTTTCGGGTATCGCTGTCCGTGACGTTATACAGATGCGTCTGCGTCTCGTCGATAACAAACGCGCCGTTATGCACCTGCTCCTGTATTTCGCGCAGCTTCTGCGCGATAAGCTCCGCCTGTGCCGACATCCTGTGCAGATTCTCCGCCTGCTCGGGCGTGAAGCCGCTCTCTGACAAGTCCGCGCAGAGCGTATAGGCATAGTCGCCCGCCGTATTCACGAAGCCTGAGATGTGCTCAAGCTCGTAGGTATCAAACGGCAGGGCGGATATCGCCGCCTCAGCCGCGAGCGCGTTCGCGTATATCTCGCCGCAGAGCCGCGCACACATACCGCTGTCTGTCGCGTACAGCGACTTTTCCAACGCGCCGCTCATATCGCGGCTCGCCTTCACCGCCGTTTCAAACGCCCCGCTTGAAGCATAGCGCGCGGCGCGCTCATACTCGCGCGTGCGCTCATACAGCACCGCAGAGAGCACCGACAAAACGGCAATCGCCGCCACCGTGTACACTATCAGCACATGGAATAATTTTTTGTTCATAAAAGCCACCCCTTTTCGGATATTTTTTCCGGAAAGGGGTGGTTTTATGAGCTGTATTTCTTTTACTTCGTAAGCTTTTCAAGACCGATTCCGAGCCGGCGCAGCGTTTCCTCTCTGCCGAGAATGGCGCAGATTTCGACCGCGCCGCCGGGCGTGACGGCCTTGCCCGCCGCCGCAATGCGAACCGGCCACATGACCTTCGCGTTCTTCGCGCCCAGCTCCTCGGCAAGCTTCACCATCGCGTCGCGGATGCTGTCGTCGTTCCAGTCGGACAGCGATTCGAACATGGGAATTATCTTTCCGAGCACCTCCGCAGAGCTTGCCTCGTCGGACTTGGACTTCTTGTGGACAAAGAGGGCTGCGTCATGCTCCGGCAAAGCGTCGAAGAAGTACGCCTTTTCGGGGATGTCGTTGTGGCCTTCGGTGCGCTGCTGGAGAAGGCGGGCAATCGCGGCTGTATCGCAGGCGGGGTTTTTGACGCTCTGCCTGATATAAGGCTCGGCAATTTTTGCGAAATCCTCCTCGCTCATGCGGCGGATATACTCGGCGTTGAAGTATTTGAGCTTTTCAATGTCGAATATGGCGGGGGACTTGGATATGCCGCCGATATCAAAAGCCTCGATAAGCTCGTCCAGAGTGAATATCTCCTGCTCCGCCCTGTCGCCCTTGGGGCTCCAGCCGAGGAGGGTAACATAGTTTATGACGGCGTCGGTCAGGTAGCCCTGATTGATAAGGTCCTCGTAGGAGGGGTCGCCGTGGCGCTTGGACATCTTGTGCTGTGCGTCGCGCATGACGGGAGAGCAGTGGACATACTTGGGTATCTCCCAGCCGAAGCCCTCGTAAAGCAGGTTGTACTTCGGTGCGGAGGACAGGTACTCGCTGCCGCGGACAACGTGGCTTATGCCCATCATATGGTCGTCAACGACGTTCGCGAAGTTGTAGGTGGGAAGTCCGTCGCGCTTTATGAGCACCTGGTCGTCAAGCGTCGCGTTCTCGACGGTGATATCACCGAAGCTCTCGTCGTGGAAGGTGGTGCTGCCCTCGTGGGGGATGAGCTGGCGGATGACATACGGCTCCCCCGCGGCGGCGCGGCGGTCGGATTCCTCCCTGCTCATTGCGCGGCAGGGGTCGTCCCCACGGTCAAACTCGCCGGAATCCTCCTCGCTCTCTGTCTTTTCGCAGAAGCAGCGGTAGGCGTGTCCGCGCTCGATAAGCAGTTCCGCATACTCCTTATAGAAGGGGCGGCGCTCGGTCTGGATATAGGGGCCTACGGGACCGCCGATATCAGGGCCCTCGTCATGCTCAAGATGGCACTCCTTCATCGTCTTGTATATAACATCGACGGCGCCCTCGACGAGACGGCCCTGGTCGGTATCCTCTATTCTGAGCAGGAACTTACCCTTATTGTGGCGCGCGATAAGGTAGGTGTATAGCGCGGTGCGCAGGTTGCCGACGTGCATGTATCCCGTGGGGGAAGGAGCAAAGCGTGTGCGCACCTCGCCTTTGGGGATGCGTCTCTCCATTTCCTCAAACCACTTCATGTCTTTCATTTCAATTTTCTCCTTAAACACAGTATATATTGCGTCGTTCCTATATTATTTTACATTTTACCAGTTGTCAAGATGAACTTAATTTGATAAAATACTTTGAACTGCGGGTTAACGCAATAAATATGCCCGCCGGACAATCGGCACAGTGTGCCTCACATGGGAGAAACCTTATGGATAACGAAAATATAAAAAAGAAAGTAATGCTCTCCGGAATCCAACCCTCCGGCGACCTTCATCTCGGCAACTACCTCGGCGCGGTAAAGAACTGGGCCGCCCTTGCCGAGGAGTTTGACTGCTACTACTTCATGGCAGACCTTCACAGCCTTACCGTGCGCCAGAACCCCGCAGAGCTGCGCAGACGCTCGGTAAACCAGCTTGCGCAGTATATTGCCTGCGGTCTTGACCCGCAGAAAAATACGCTCTTTATCCAGAGCCATGTCCACGAGCACGCGGAGCTTGGCTGGATTCTCAACTGCTACACCATGTTCGGCGAGCTCAGCCGCATGACGCAGTTCAAGGACAAGAGCGCAAAGCACACCGACAACATAAACGGCGGCCTTTTTACCTACCCCGCGCTCATGGCGGCGGATATCCTGCTCTATCAGCCGGACTATGTCCCCGTCGGGGAGGACCAGAAGCAGCACTGCGAGCTGACGCGCGACGTCGCCATCCGCTTCAATAACCTCTACGGCGAGACCTTCAAGGTGCCCGAACCCTACATCCCCAAGGTCGGCGCGCGCATTATGAGCCTCGGTACCCCCACCTCCAAGATGAGCAAGTCCGACCCTCAGGGCTGCGTCTTTCTCATGGATAAGCCGGAGGACATCGCCCGCAAATTCAAGCGCGCCGTCACCGACTCCGATACCGAGAACTGCGTCCGCTACGCTCCCGACGAGAAACCGGGCGTTGCAAACCTTATGAACATCTACTCCTCCGTCACCGGCAAGAGCTTTGATGAGATTGAGCGTGAATTTGACGGCAAAGGCTACGGCGTATTCAAGCCCACGGTAGGCGACGCCGTTATAGAGGCGCTGCGCCCCATCCGCGAGGAGGCCGAGCGCATTATCGCGGACAAAGCCTACCTCCAGGGCGTTTATACCGACGGCGCACAGCGCGCCTCCTTCACCGCCCGCAAGACCCTCCGCAAGGTCTATAAAAAGGTCGGCCTTGTCGAAAAGCCGTTCTGATATTATTTAACAGACAGGGGATAATTAAATGCTTTCTGCTCTCTCCGAGTGGCTGACTATTTTTCTTGCTTTTGTTTTCTCGCTGGCGATATCCTTTCTCATGACCCCCCCGGTAAAGAATTTTGCCGAAAGGGTCGGTGCGATAGATGTTCCCAAGGATGAGCGCCGCATCCACAATCACCCGATCCCCCGCATGGGCGGACTTGCTATTTTCATCGGGTTTATGTGCAGTCTGCTTATCTTTGTTCCGATGACGAAGGAGGTTTCGGGCCTGCTTATCGGCGCACTTATCATCGCCGTCATGGGCGCGGTGGACGATATTGTCTCCCTCCGCCCCGTGTTCAAGCTTTTGGCGCAGGTCGCCGCCGCCCTCGTCGCCATTCGCAGCGGCATTTCCTTCAGCTACATCTCTTCCATCAACATCTTCTCGCACGAAACCGCCGTCGCCATCGGCTATCTGTCCGTACCCTTCACCATGCTGTGGATCGTCGGATGCACCAACGCCGTCAACCTCATCGACGGACTTGACGGGCTTGCCTGCGGCGTGTCCGCGATAAGCTCGCTGACGATGCTTGTGGTGTCCCTGTTTGTTGCCGAGCCGGTGGTCTCCATCATCCTCGCCGCGCTCACGGGGGCCTGTCTCGGCTTCATTCCCTTTAACCTCAACCCCGCGAAGATTTTCATGGGCGACGTCGGAAGCCAGTTTCTCGGCTACGTTCTTGCGACGACCTCCATTGTGGGTATGTTCAAGTTCCACGCCATCATCGCCTTCCTCGTGCCGGTGTTCGCACTTGCTCTGCCGCTTTCGGACACGGTATTTGCCTTCTTCCGCCGCATTTTACACGGGCAAAGCCCGTTTCACGCGGACAAAGGGCATTTCCACCACAGACTGCTCGCCATGGGAAT
>CAMEHJ010000137.1 GCA_945917385.1 uncultured bacterium | reverse complement strand
AAGGGTGGAGGGTTTTAGGAGGCGGGGAAAACGGAATCCCCGCCTCCTAAACGTGTCTTTGGTGACTTTCTCCACGCCGAGAAAGTCACCCCACGGAGTGACCGGCAGTCGGTCACTGCAAATGAGCCAAGCTAAACCGCCACATTACCGCAAAACCCCGGTCCCGCGCAAAAAGCGCAGGACTGGGGTTTTATTTCATATCCGTTTATCTTCTCCTGTCGCGGCTGCTGACCATGATGATAAGCCGCAGCAGCTGCATGAGCGTCACGGCAAGCGCCGCAACGTAGGTCATTGCCGCCGCGCGCAGCACGCGGCGCGCACCAGTAAGCTCGTCACCATAAAGAATGCCCATGCTCTCTATCGTCTGCATCGCGCGGCTGCTGGCGTTAAACTCCACCGGCAGCGTCACGAGCTGGAACACTGCGCATAGGGCGAAGCACGCAACCCCTATATACGCCAGATATATGAAGTCCGGCGCGACGGAGCACAGCAGCAGTCCCGCAAGCACGAGCGGCCAAGAGAGCTTCGAGCCGAAGTTCGTGACCGGGATGATAGCCGAGCGTATCTTCACCGGCACATAGTCCTGCGCGTACTGTATCGCATGGCCGACCTCGTGGCACGCAACGCCGATAGCCGCCGTCGACGTGCCGCTGTACACATCCGCCGACAGGCGGATCATGTTCGCCTTGGGGTCATAATGGTCGGTAAGCTCGCCTTCTATCTGCTGTATGGCGACGTTCTGAAGCCCGTTCGCGTCCAGCACGCGGCGCGCGGCCTGAGCGCCGGTCATGCCGCGTGAGTTCTGCTGGCGTGAATATTTATTATAGGTAGATTTCACATTCGCGCTTGCCCACATTGTGAAGAGCACCGCGGGCAGCACAAGAATTATATATGTCCAGTCGATATACATTGTTTTCCTCCAAAGGCGGACTTGTCCGCCATAAAAGCTTTTTCATTTCTGAAAATATTATACCCTTTTCTCTTTACGCGCGCAAGCGGCACAGCGCGCCGTCTGCCGCATTTTACGCTTCTGTCCTGTAATATTAAGGAAATGTTCACAGTTCCCGCGCGCCGCCTTTAGCTCCGCTTTAGCTTGGATAATTAGAATTTCCATCGATGATAGCATCACAAATCCATGCAGGAAAGAGGTACCATTATGAAGCAGGATCAGCGAAGAACCAAGCTCAGCGATGATGATGTTGAAACTCTTGACATCCCCGACGGCGTGGAGCTTGAGGAGATAAAGGCCGATGACGACGAGAGCCGCACCGACGACAGCAGCACACACCTTGCAGCGCGGCTCCTCGGTATGCCGCAAAGGCTGAGCGCAATAATCATCGAGCCTGTCAGTGAAAACGAGGGACTTCTGCTCATTCCCCTTGCGGCGGTGCAGGAGGACGCGGACGGAATATACGTCTGCACCGGTTACGACAAGGGCAGCGGCGAGGCTACAGCTCCCGCTGCAATAACGACCGGCCTGTCGGATGGAGAAAATGTCGAAGTCCTCTCCGGGCTATCCGAGGGCGACACGGTATATTACCGCTACACGGACACGCTGGAATACAGCTTTGTGAAATAAACAATGCCCCGCCGGGAAACCGGCGGGGCAATTACTATTTATCAGCTTTTCCTCAGTGTATCTGAACCAGCTTGCCGACGACGACATAGCGTCCGTCGTCGATCTCATAGGTGCATGTGGAGAGGGTGACGACCTTGTCCTCCGCCGAGACTTCGACATCGGACTTGAAGGTGGACATGGACTTGATGGTCTCAATATAGTGCAGGAACTGCTCGTCCTCATCAAAGGTGTTGGCATATGCGAAGGACGTAGGCTCAGTCACAAAGCCCGCGATCAGGTCGAGACGGTAATGATAGTTCTCGGTGCTGATGTAAATGCAGGGGTGGTCGGGATAATAGCTCTCGTCACGGTAGTTCCTGAGGCTTGCGAACATAGAGCCGTCGTTCATATTGTGGCCGTAGACAAGGGTGTTCTTATCCGAAAAGTCGGACGCGCACTTGGTGTCGATAAAGATAGTTCCGTTTGCGTTATAGGACTCATCATAAAGATGGTCGAGGTACCAGAAATTATTATCGGTATAGGCAATGGGGTAATTGATCTTCGTATCCGGGGAATATATCCAGCCGACAACATCGGGGTACTGCGCATGCAGAGCCGCAATGTCCACATCGATGGGCGAGACCTCAGGGTCGATACCGTCACCGACATCTGCGGAGGGCAAAGGCGTCGGTGAGGTCGAGGTCGTATTCGTGAACTGCTGGGTAAGGTCGGTATAAGACTTCTCGGCCTGCTTATAGCCGTTTATAGTGGAGACTATCTTATACGCGCTGAAGCCAAACACGCCGATGAAAACGACGCACAGGACTATGAGAATTATTTTAACGGGCTTTTTCAAAAACTTCGCCGTCCTTTACATCAAGAGTTTATCGTAATTATACAGCAAAGCTCCCCAAAAGAAAAGCCCCCATTTATTCATAAATGGGGGCAAGGGATTAAGTCTTGTTAAGATTTGTGCTTTGCTCGATCAGAAGAGAGCAACGACGGAGCCGTCGTAGGTCTCGGTGATGAACTGCTTGACAGCGTCGGACTGGAGAGCCTTGACGAGAGCCTGGATCTTCTCGCTGTTCTCATCGCCTGCGCGGACTGCGACTACGTTTGCGTAGGTCTCGGCAGCTTCGCTGTCGGTGTTCTCAGTTGCGAGAGCGTCCTTGGCAACGCTGTAGCCGGCCTGCAGAGCGTAGTTGCCGTTTATGACGGCGATGGTGCCTTCGTCGCTGTTCTTGAGCTGTGCGGGAACGGTGTCGGCCTGGACAGCCTGGACATTGTAGCCGTGGTCGTCAACGATGTCGAGAACGGTGACGCCCTTTTCAAGGGAAGCGTCCTCGGGCAGCTCGATCAGGCCTTCCTGCTGGAGGAGGAGAAGTGCGCGGGTGCCGTTGCTGTCGTCAGCGGGGATGATGATGGTTGCGCCTTCGGGAACCTCGGAGATGCTGGAAACGCCGTTGCCGTAGATGCCGAACGGCTCATAGTGGATAACTGCTGCAGAGACGAGGTCGGTGCCGTTGGACTCATTGTAGCTGTTGAGGTAGGGGCGGTGCTGGAAGTAGTTTGCGTCGAGAGTGCCCTCGGCGAGAGCCTGGTTGGGCAGGACGTAATCGTCATAGATAACAATGTTCAGGGTGTAGCCCTCTTCTGCGAGAGCGTCCTTGACCTGCTCGAGGATCTCTGCATGGGGAACGGCGGTAGCGCCTACGGTGATCTCAACGGGTTCTGCGGCGGCGGGTGCTTCGGCCGCATCGGTTGCTGCGGGGGCTGCGGTGGCTGCGGGGGCTGCGGAGGAGCCGCATGCGGCAAGGCTGAATACTGCTGCAAGGGTCAGGATAAGGGCAATGATCTTTTTCATTTTTAATTTCTCCTTTAATTAATCAGATAATTGATGGTTTGTTGGTCTGTGTGATGTGTTTTTCCTTTTCTGCGATTCAACAAGCGGCGGAGGGCCGCATTCGCAGGACATACAACTCAGGAAAGTTCATACTTTTTACCTCCGTACCAGGGCGCATCACTTGATGCGCTTATCTGTTTTACGGGCTATATATGTTCCCACTATCTGGATTATCTGAACTATAACGACCGTCAGCAGGACGCATATCCAGGTGATATCGTCGTTGTTTCTCTGGTGGCCGTAGATGATGGCGATCTGGCCGAGGCCGGTGCCGCCTATCGTGGCAGCCATGGCCGAGTAGCCGAGGATCGTGACCATCGAGATGACCGCGCCCTGAATGAGAGCGGGCTTTGCTTCGGGCAGCAGCACATGGGTGACGATCTGCATATTCGTGCAGCCCATCGACTGCGCCGCTTCAATGACGCCGAAGCCGACTTCCTTGACGGAGCTTTCGACCATGCGCGCCACATAGGGTGCGGCGGCGATGACGAGCATCACGATGACAGCGCCGTTGCCGAGGCTGGTGCCGATGATGAACTTTGCGACCGGCAGCATGGCGACCATGAGGATGATGAACGGGATGCTGCGGAAGAAGTTCACGACGAAGCCGAGGGTGCGGTTGACCCAAGGGGTCGGGCGGATGCCGTTGGCGTCCGTGACGGAGAGGATCACGCCGAGGGGAAGACCGATCACATAGGCGATCGCGGAGGAGATAAGAGTCATGTATATGGTTTCCCATACGCCGAGCTGGATAAGGCCGTTGTTCCAGAGCTTATAAAACATTTCGGAAAGCATTACTCTTCCTCCTTCCATGTGACGGGGCTGTTCTTGAGCCAGACGAGGATCTTGTCTGCCTGACGCTCATCGCTGGGCAGTTCGATTATCATGTGGCCGTATATCGCGCCGTCAAATTCGCGGGTATCGGCAAAGATTATATTCACC
>CAMEHJ010000136.1 GCA_945917385.1 uncultured bacterium | reverse complement strand
CATTTCATCGGTCTGCTTTTTCTTCTTGTTTTCGGGACGAATAATAAAGAAGTAGAAAATAGCAAACATCAAAGCGAGCATGAGGATCATGCTGCCGGTGCCGGACGCAGCCGTCTGAGTAAGGAACAAATACATACTGGATTAACCTCCGAAAATGATATAGTCGTATTATATATTGTTATTCCGCAAATTTCAAGATGCTTAAATACGTTTGTCCAGAATTTCTGAAAATTCGCGTCTGAAATCGGAGAAAGTCCCGTTGTCGAGGTTTTCTCTGATTTTTTTGGTAAGGTTATTGTAGAAATAGAGGTTGTGCATTACCGCAAATCTCATTGCGAGCATTTCCTCCGCCTTGAAGAGATGCCGGATATACGCCCTTGAGTAGCGTCGGCACACGGGGCAGTCACACGCGGGGTCGATTGGGAGACTGTCTTTCGCGTACTTTTCGTTCTTGATATTTATGATGCCGCCCCATGTAAAAAGGTGTCCGTGTCTGCCGTTTCTCGCGGGCATTACACAGTCGAAGAAATCGACTCCCCTTGCGACCGCCTCGATGATATTTGCCGGGGTGCCGACGCCCATGAGATAGCGCGGCTTATCCTTGGGCATATATTCCTCGACCGCCTCAATGGTGTCGTACATCTCCTGATGCGTCTCTCCGACCGCAAGGCCGCCGATGGCATATCCGGGCAAATCAAGCTCGGCAATTTTTTTCATGTGCTCAATGCGGATATCCTTGAACACGGCGCCCTGATTGATTCCGAACAGCATCTGTCCGGGATTGACCGCGTCGTCCATGCCGTTATACTCGTCCAGCGCCGCCTTGCAGCGCTTCAGCCAGCGGTATGTTCTCTCGCACGAGCGCACGACATACTCTCTCGGAGACGGTATCTTTATGCACTCGTCAAAGGCCATGGCGATGTCCGAGCCGAGGTTTGACTGTATTCTCATGCTCTCCTCCGGCCCCATGAATATGTGCCGTCCGTCCACATGAGAGTTGAACTTCACACCTTCCTCGGTTATCTTCCTGAGCTTTGCGAGGGAGAAGATCTGAAACCCGCCGCTGTCGGTAAGTATCGGTGCGTCCCAGGTCATGAATTTGTGAAGCCCGCCCATCTCCTTTATCAGCGTATCGCCGGGTCTGACGTGCAGATGGTAGGTGTTTGAAAGCTCTACCTGGCATCCGATATTCTTCAGGTCGGCAGCGCTCAGCGCACCCTTAATTGCGCCCTGCGTGCCGACATTCATAAATACCGGGGTCTGAACCACGCCGTGCGGCGTTTCAAGCTCGCCGCGTCTGGCGTGTCCTTCCTGTTTTTTCAGTCTGTACACCTTATCCCTCCTCGGTTTCAGGATATGAACATCGCATCGCCGAAAGAGAAGAAACGGTATCTGTTCTCAACGGCGGTTTTATATGCGTTCAGCACATTTTCTCTGCCCGCGAGCGCGGAGACAAGCATAATGAGCGTGCTCTCCGGCAGGTGGAAGTTGGTTATCAGCGCATCCACACACTTGAATTTATAGCCGGGATATATGAAAATGTTCGTCCAGCCGGAGCCTGCCTTGAGTGTCCCGTCCGCTTCCGAAAAGCTTTCGAGCGTGCGGCAGGAGGTCGTGCCGACGGCAATGACGCGCCGCCCCTGCATTTTTGCCTCCGTTACGGCGGCAGCGGTCTCCTCCGGAATAATACAGAATTCCGAGTGCATTGCGTGGTCCTCAATCTCGTCCTCCTTGACGGGTCTGAAGGTGCCAAGCCCAACGTGCAGCGTGACAAAGCAGATCTTCACGCCCATCGCCGCGATCTTTTCAAGCAGCTCCGGTGTGAAATGAAGTCCCGCCGTAGGCGCGGCGGCGCTGCCAAGCTCCTTCGAGTACACGGTCTGGTATCTCTCGGAATCCTCCAGCTCCGCCTTTATATACGGCGGAAGCGGCATCTTGCCGAGGCGTTCGAGCACCTCAAGGAAGATCCCCTCATATTCAAATCTGACTATCCTGTTGCCGCCCTCGCATACGTCCTCGACAACCGCTCTCAGCTCGCCCTCACCGAACAGAAGCTCTGTCCCCGGCTTTGTCTTGCGGCCGGGTCTGCTGAGACATTCCCATCTGTTCTCTCCAAGGTCGCGCAGCAAAACAAGCTCTACACTGCCGCCTGTGCTTCTGCAGCCTATCAGGCGCGCAGGGAGCACGCGGGAATTATTTAGCACCATGCAGTCGCCCTCACGCAGAAAATCCGTAAGCTCAAAAAAGCTGTGGTGCGCCGTCTCTCCGGTCGTTTTGTCAAGGCAAAGCAGCCTTGAGCTGTCCCTCTTCTGAAGCGGGGTCTGTGCGATAAGCTCCTCCGGGAGATCAAAGTAAAAATCGCTCTTTTTCAAAATGAATAACCTCTTCCATGTTCATTCACAAGTTTAATCATTATACCAAAACACTCTCCGGTTTTCAATGATTATGTAATATTCAGACTAAAAAGCAAATATATTTTGAAAGTATCATCTGTTTTGGAGGTAGACATGGTTAAAACACCCATCTTCAAAGGCTCATGCACCGCACTTGTGACCCCGTTTAACGAGCACGGAATAGATTATGACCGGTTCAAAAGCAACATAGATTTCCAGTTTGAAAACGGTACGTCCGCGCTCGTCGTCTGCGGCACCACCGGCGAGAACGCAACGCTCTCTCCCGGCGAGCATGACGAGCTTGTCCGCACCGCCATAAGAGAAAACCGGGGACGCATGAAGATAATCGCCGGCGTCGGCAGCAACAACACCCAGACCGCGCTGAGATTTGCCGAGAACGCAAAGACCGCGGGCGCGGACGCGATACTGATGGTCACCCCGTACTACAACAAGACGACGCAGACAGGGCTTGTCGAGCATTTCACCTATGTGGCCGACAGGGTAGATATACCGATGATTCTCTACAATGTCCCCAGCCGCACAGGCATAGGCATAACGGCGGAGACCTGCCGCATACTGTCTCAGCATCCGAACATAAACGGCATCAAGGAGGCCTCCGGAAACATCTCGCTTGCCGCCGAGATACGCGGCCGCTGCGGAAACGATTTGTACATCTGGAGCGGGAACGACGACTGCACCCTGCCGCTGATGGCGCTCGGCGCGCTCGGCGTGATATCCGTTGCGAGCAACATTCTACCCGGCGTTGTCGCAAGGCTGTGCGAGCTGTGCGCCGTCGGGGATTTTGCCGCCGCTACGGAGCTTTACGCGAAGTATTTCAAGCTTTTTTCCGCTCTTTTTATCGAGACAAATCCCATACCCGTCAAAACCGCAATGAAGCTTCTGAGCTATGACAGCGGTATAATGCGCCTGCCGCTCATCTCCATGGGCGAGGATAACCGCGCAAAGCTCACCTCCGCCATGCGCGATGTGGGACTGAACGTATAGCACAATCAAAAGCGGCTCAGACCTTTTAAGGGCCTGAGCCGCAAAGCTTTGATGATATTATGCGCGCATCGCGTTGAGTGTCTTTTCAATAAGGACATTAAGCTCCATTCCGAGCATCTCCGCGCCGCGGCGGATAACGTCGCGGGAACAGCCCGCCGCAAATTTCTTGTCCTTGAACTTCTTGACAACGGACTTCGTCTCCATATCGGAAATTCCCGTAGGCCGCATAAGTGCCGCGGCACCGATAAGACCGGTAAGCTCGTCCGTAGCGAAGAGTACCTTTTCCATGAATTTCACCGGCTCTACATCGGCACAGATACCGTAGCCGTGGCTGACGACGGCGTGGATAACATCCTCGTCGATGTCAAGCTCATGCAGCATCTCGTTTGCCTTGACGCAGTGCTGTTCGGGATAAAGCTCAAAATCAATATCGTGAAGCATACCGACGGTACGCCAGAAGTCAACGTTCTCAGGGTCGTACTCCTTCGCGAACTCCCCCATCACCTTGGACACCGTCTCGGCGTGCTGAATATGAAAAGCCTCTTTGTTATAACGCTCGACAAGCTCTTTTGCCTGTTCGGGACTGGGTATGTAGCTCATGTAAATCACTCCTTTTTCGATATAATAAACCAATCGTCCCCTATATTCAAGCTTAATTTTAACAGCCCGGCTGCGTCTTGCGGTCGGGCTGCTGCGCTTATTCGGTTTCAGTCGCTGCCGAGGGAGAAACGGACGCACTCGCTTCCGGAACGGTGGAAGGAATTACGCTCTCACTCGGCGCTGCCGTGGGGCTTGCTTCCGGAATCATGCTCGGCAAAATCCCCGGCGTGGTCGTTGTGCCCGTATCGGGGATATTTGACGGGATAATCGCGGTTGCCGAGGGGTTCGGAGTGTAGGTGGAGTTAACGCCGTCATTAACATTGCCGCAGCCGCACAGAAGCACAGAAATCATAAGCGCCAAAATCAGATAAGATATTGTTTTCTTCATTCTTGTCCTCCTTATATTGTGACGGAA
>CAMEHJ010000135.1 GCA_945917385.1 uncultured bacterium | reverse complement strand
TCCGAGGATGTGTATCGCTTCGTCCAAGACGGCGAAGCGACGAACACCTTTGAATACCTTGAATACAATATTGGTGGTCAGTGGCACCGGCTGAACTACGTGCAGGATAACTTTTCTTATACCACGATCGAATTTGCGCTCGGCGGAGAGGAAGGCTCCGGCTTGGATGGCAGTATTGTGCAGAAGTACGCCAACTACGGAACTCGCCTGACTCCCGGTCTTTACCGCGTGGTCTTGGAAATGAGAGCAGCAGACGGCGCTCCTCATTATCTGGCGGCTGAATTTGAGGTAAAATGATTATAGTTCATGTCGTTGCCAAAAATTTGTGCCGTCTGCAGCCACGCCAAAGCACCGCCCTAGTAAATCCTTGACTATTTGCCGATATGGTGGTAAATTATATAAAAATGTTCAATGCGCCGATGTGGTGGAATGGTAGACACAAGGGACTTAAAATCCCTCGTTGGCAACAACGTACCGGTTCGAGTCCGGTCACCGGCACCAAAACGACAGTCCCCAACGGGGGGCTGTCTTTTTGGTATCGGTGAGCGATTGAGTTGAAGCGGCTGCCGGCGTCGGAGCAAGCTCCATATCACTTGCTCTGACTTTTTGTGCTTCGCATCAAAAGTCAGAGTGCGCTCATTCCGCTGCTCCTCCTTTCCAAACCGCACCCGCTGTGCCGGGCTGCGGTTTGGTTTTCAAGTATTTGAGCAAGCTCCATATCGCTTGCTCTGACTTTTTATGCTTCGCAGCAGTGCCTTTGCTAAAAATCATCGCATCCTCTTGACAAACGGCAGCATATAAAGTATGATTTGTATAACAAATCATACTTTACTGAGGTGACGTAAATGAAACATCCTGAGGATAAGCACGCATGGACAGTGACTGTCGGCGAAAAGGGGCAGATCGTTATCCCGAAGAAGGCGCGGGAGATTTTCGGCATAAAGCCGGGGGACACGCTGCTGCTGCTCGGCGATGAGAAGCTTGGTCTTGCCATCCCGCCCAAGACCGCGTTTTCGGAGCTTTTCAAGGCGGCGTTTGAGAGTGCGGAAAAGGAGGACGCGGAATGAAAAAGATAGCTTTCTTCTGCATCCCCGCGCACGGACACACAAACCCCATGCTGCCCGTCGCCGCGGCGCTTGTCCGGCGCGGCAGCAAGGTGCGCTTTTATTCGTTTGATATGTTTGAGGAGAAGATCAAAGCCACGGGCGCGGAGTTTGTCTCCTGCGACGGCTTCCTTCTTGAGCTGACAGAAAAAGAAGAGGCCGGGATGAAGCGCGTATCCACGACCGAAATGACCATACAGGACATCCGCTTCACGATAAATACCGACGCATTTTTCGACAGCGAGTTTGAAAGCTTTCAGCCCGATGTCGTGTACACGGACTCGGTTTGCTTCTGGGGCAAGCTCAACGCGTGGAAGCACAATATTCCAGTTGTCGTTTCCACAAGCACCTTTGCCTTCAACCGGGAGTCCTCCGGGTACATGAAAAGCTCCCCGCGCGAGGTGGCTGACCTCATCTTCGGCATGCCGAAGATGATGAAGGCGCTAAAATCGCTTGAGCCTTACGGCTATCATGTTACAAACCCGATTTCCCTCGTCCAGAGCGACAACGACACCGACAGCGTGGTCTACACCTCCAGGCTGTTCCAGCCCTGCGCGGAGAGCTTTTCTTCACACTACGCCTTTGTCGGCCCGTCCGTTTTCTGCGACAAGCTGCCGGACAAATCCGCGCCGCGTCCGCTCGTATATATCTCCATGGGCACGGTCATCAATGACCGACCGGATTTTTACAGAGCCTGTATCGCGGCGCTGAAGGATATGCCGGTCGATGTCATTATATCCTGCGGCAATGCGATTGACGTCTCGGCGCTCGGCACTCTGCCGGAGAACATTCAGGTTTTCCCGTATGTGAACCAGCTCGATGTGCTGTCCCGCGCGAGCGTTTTCATAACACACTGCGGCATGAACAGCGTCTCGGAAAGCCTTTACATGGGAACGCCGCTCGTCCTCTTCCCGCAGACAAACGAGCAGAAGGCTGTTGCCCGCAGGGCGGGCGAGCTTGGCGCGGGCGTCATGCTCAGAAAAGCAAACGAACGCGGCATACGCGACGCTGTGAGCGAGATTCTTGAAAACGGAAAATACATGGACGCCGCCGGGGCGATGAGCGAGAATTTCCGCGCCTGCTCCGGCGCAGAGGGCGCCGCCGACTTCATCCTCTCCGCTCCGCATTGACATAGCAGACAGCGGAGGAAAGTATCATGGCGAGAAAAACGGTTATTGTACTTTCGATAATATTATGCGCGGCTGCCGCGTGGATAGCAGGCAGCGGTTTTACTGTCAATACAGGCGTTTATATCACGGATGATTTTGCACTCTCCGATGACGGCGGCGAGCTCACATTCAAGGTAGGCGTCGGCTCGTCCATGGGATATGTAAGAGCCTGTAAGGATGAAGGCGGCGGAGTCAAGCCCCACTATCTGAAGTTTTATTCGGCGTGGGGAGGGATGAACAGCGCCGTCGGGGCAAAGGACACCCTTTTCCTTGCCTCCCTCTGACGAGGGAGAGCGGATGAAAATAATCAGGTTTTGCAAAGCGGAATAAAATGGAACGGCACGCAGGCCGTTCCCTACAATAATTTTTCGGTTTGGTTGTAGGGAACGACCTGCGTGTCGTTCCCTTGCGGCAATGCAAAGCCCTCTCAGGCGGCTTCAACGCCAAGCTCAGTGTCATTTCATTCTTTACCGGCTTTGCCGCATGCGAGCATAGCGAGCATCTTTTTGCCGGTCTCCTTCATCGGAAAAGCAAAGTAAAGCTCTTTGACCGTCTCGCCGCCCCGAAAACGGGGCGGCGTTTCTTATCTTTCGGGTACCTCCATGTCGGAGATGTGCATGTACTCGTCGTAGGTGCAAAGTCTGTCGATAACGCCGGTGTCGGTTATCTCGATTATCCTGTTTGCGACGGTCTGGGTGAGCTGGTGGTCGTGGCAGGAGAAGATGATATTATGTTTAAACGCCTCAAGCCCGTTATTGAGCGCGGCAATGCTCTCAAGGTCGAGATGGTTCGTCGGCTGGTCGAGCACGAGGAAGTTTGCCCCCGACAGCATCATCTTACTGAGCATACACCTGACCTTCTCACCGCCGGAGAGCACCTGCACATTCTTGTACACATCGTCCCCGGAGAAGAGCATACGGCCGAGGAAGGTGCGCAGATAGCTCTCGCGCTTATCCTCCGAGAACTGCCGCATCCAGTCGATAAGGTCAAAGTCGCAGCCGTCGAAATAGCTGCTGTTGTCCTTGGGGAAATAGCTCGGCGTGATGGAAGCGCCCCACTTCACGCTGCCGGAGTCCGGCTCCTCCTCGCCCATGATTATCTTGTACAGCATGGTGACGGCAAGCTCGTTTTTGCCGATGAGGGCGATCTTATCCTCCTTGCCGACAATGAAGCTGACGTTATCCAGCAGCTTCACGCCGTCCACGGTCTTGCTGACCTCGGTGACGAAGAGCCTGTCCTTGCCCGGCTCCCGCTCCGCCTTGAAGCCGACCCAGGGGTAGCGGCGGTTGGAGGCGGGCATCTCCTCAACGCTGATCTTCTCAAGCAGCTTTCTTCTTGAGGTCGCCTGTCTGGACTTGGACTTGTTGGCGGAAAAGCGCGCGATAAAGGTCTGAAGCTCCTGTATCTTCTCCTGCGCCTTCTTGTTCTGGTCGCGGATGAGCTTCTGGACAAGCTGGCTGGATTCGTACCAGAAGTCGTAGTTGCCGACGTACATCTTGATCTTGCCGTAGTCGATATCGACGATGTGCGTGCAGATATTATTCAGGAAATAGCGGTCGTGGCTCACGACCAGCACCGTCCCCTCGTAGTCCATGAGAAAGTCCTCAAGCCAGACAACGCTGTTGAGGTCAAGGTTGTTGGTCGGCTCGTCGAGCAGGATAACATCGGGGTGGCCGAACAGCGCCTGCGCAAGCAGCACCTTCACCTTGAGGCGGGGGTCGATCTCGCTCATCAGACTGCGGTGGAGCGAGGTATCAACGCCGAGACCCTGAAGGATTCTTCCCGCGTCGCTCTCCGCCTCCCAGCCGCCAAGCTCGGCAAATTCCTCCTCAAGCTCCGCCGCGCGGATGCCGTCCTCATCGGAGAAATCGGGCTTATCGTATATCTCGTCCTTCTCTTTTCCGATATCGTAAAGGCGCTTGTTGCCCATGATAACGGTGTCGAGCACAGGGTATGTGTCGTACATATTCTGGTTCTGGCGCAGCACGGACATACGGCGTTTGGGGTCAAGCTCAATGGAGCCTGAGGTCGGCTCAAGGTCGCCGGAGAGGATTTTGATAAAGGTCGATTTACCCGCGCCGTTTGCGCCGATGATGCCGTAGCAGTTGCCGGCGGTGAACTGCAGGTCCACCCGGCTGAACAGCACGGAG
>CAMEHJ010000134.1 GCA_945917385.1 uncultured bacterium | reverse complement strand
TACTAATAATGATATTATTATATCAGAAATATGACATTATTCAAGGGAGAAATTGCAAAGATAGGTATATTCATTAAAAAAGACAGGCGTGAAGAAACAGAGAAGGAAAGCTGTTGACCGGAAGATAATAAACTTCTTATAACAAGAGCACTGTCTTGAAAAAGCAGGTGTTTTTATGTCCAAAAACTTATGAAAAAAGTCTGACTGCGCAAAACGGTGAACCCCCCGACAGAACGCCGCTGACCCCCGTATGAAGCTCATGCGGAGGTCTTTTTCTTACCTATTATATATACAAGCGGCAGAACAACAAAGGCGTAGCACAGATTGATAATCGGGATGATCCTCTGCGACCAGAGGTTCATGCTCACGCTGTCCGGCGCTATCAGCACTGCCGTCGTCAGCACCGCGGCGAAGCACAGCCATATCATGTACCGCCCCTCGCCCATATCGAAAACGCTTTTGGGGCGGCAGCGCGCGTCCTTGCCGAGCACAAGACGCAGGGAATACTGCGCCGCGTGCAGCAGCAGCGACACCTGAAGAAAATCCGGGAAAATCCAGAGCATGACGATCAGTGCCTCGACGCGCTCGACGGAGTTGAAGAACACGAGGTTTCGCACCAGCACGAAAAACGGTCTCGTGAGAAGCCGGACGATCTCCGCGCCGAAGCAGCCGATGATTGCCACGTCAAGCAGCGTCAGCAGCGAAATCGCGCCGAGCGACCAGATGAGATAGTCCTTCCGCCGCCCCGGTGTTTTCGGCACACAGCCCTCAAAAAAACAGAGCGAGTATAAACCCACGCACACAACGTCCGCCGCCGCAAGCGAGCCGAGCAGCACCGGCAGCGTGTCCGACGCCGTCACGGGCAGGAGGTTGTCCGCGCGCACCGAGAACAGCGCGAAAACAAGCGTCAGCAGGAAAATTCCGATGAGCACCGGCATTATCATCCGCGCCGAGCGCACGATGGTCCGCTCAGAGCCGAGCACCGCCGCAAGCGCGAGCAGCCCCATCACCACCGAAAATGCCGACGCACGGCTGTTCGGATACACCGTGACGATGAGTCGGTCCGAGCCGGAGCGCAGCTCAAACCCCGCGTACAGCAGCAGCCACGCCGCCGTCAGTATCAGAAAAACACGCCCGCCCGCCTTTCCGAGCAGACGCAGGGACAGCTCCTGAAGATTCTCCCCCTCCTCCCGCTTGTCCATGAGCGCGGAGAGAAAGAAAATGTATGCCGCCGTCAGCGGGAGCGCCGCCAAGGCGGACAGCCACGCCGCGCGTCCCGCCGCCTCCACCGAGGCCGAGGGGAACACGCGCAGCATGGGCGCAAGTATCGTGACCGTGCCGAGCGACAGCAGCGCGCGGCGGTCAAAGCTTCGTTTATCGTTCATGTCAAAGGTCTTTCATGTCGTTTGTGTGTTTGAGACGGCAGCTCACCGTCACCTGAAATTCAAGCTCAGCCAAAAGCTCGGGAAAGCGCGCCTTCATGCTCCGGTATTTTTCCGGGCGGCTGCGCTCGACGGATGAGCCGAGGGAGAGAAAATCCGCCTTCAGCTCTCCGGTCGAGGCAAGCACCGCACCCACGCGGGATAAAAGCTCCGTCTCCAGCGCCGCCGTCAGCGCGTCGGTATACTGCGCGCTTTCAAGCTCGCTGTGTCCGAAGGTCTCAAGCACGCTGTACTGAGCCGAGATGTGCACCTCCTGCCCCGTGAGCGTGTCGCCGTCCCAGCGCGGCGAGAAGCTTGAAGATGCGTTCGTTACCTCAAGCGTCACGCGCGAGCCGTAGAGGTCGTTCACCTCGATTTCGTGAACTCCGCTGCGGTTTAACAGCATATCAGCCGCCACCGCCTCGCGCACGTCGATATATTTGCACAGCTTCCCGTCCCGTATCACGGCGTAGCCCGCGGACGCGGCGGTCTGTCCCTGCTCGTTTGCGCCCGTCGCGGCAGGCGGCTCACTCTCTGCCGCAGGAGAGGGAAGAATACTTTTATCCTCGCCGCCGTTTTGCCCTGCAGCGTCGGTGCCGTTTTGCCCTGCGGCTTTTTCCTCTTTATCTTCCGGGACGTCCTCGGACGCTTCGTCAAGACTCAGCGCGCAGACAAGTGCACTGCCGCCGCGCTTGAGGGAGCGCAGGATGTCCACGCCAGTGAATGGGGTTCCGCCGCGCCGCTTCAGCTTTTGCTGCACGTTCTGCATGATGTCGGATATGCCGCGCTCGTCATCGCCCGCCCCCGTAATTATCTGCTCGGCGCTGCGCCCCTTCACAATGAACACCGGCACGTCGAGCCGCATTTCGGGCGAGCGGCAGATGAAGCCGAGAAACTCCTCAATGCCCTCCTCGGCGGCGCTCTCTCCGATGAGCACGTTTTTCACGTTGTAGCAGAAAACCTCGTCCTCAAAGGAGTAGTCGTAGATGCGCGCCATCGCCTCCGCGACGGTCTCTCCGGAGGCTGCAAGCACCCTCGGCGCGTTCCCAACGCCCTCCGACGACGCCGCCAGCGACAACCGTACTCCGCCGCTCTCGCGGTCTATGCCCATCGTCTGTATGACCAGCAGATGCTCTGTCTCACGGTAGTCGGCAAAGGGATTTGAGCAGCCCGTGAGCAGTATGCACACGCAAAGAAGCAATGCCGAAATCCTCATAAGCTCACCCCTGTCTGCGTTTGTCCGGCGTGTTGAGCGCCGGGTCGCGGAATTTGTTCATCGGCTTTGGAAGCTGAATCAGCAGCCGAAGAAGCGGGAACGGACGCCCGTCGCTCAGCGGGGCGGTGTAGTTTGTGCCGAAGCTGTCTATCGACGCGAGATGCAGCGTCAGCAGGCATATCATAACGCCCACGCCGAACAGTCCCCCGACCACCGCCGCCAGCACCATCGAAAACCGCGTCAGCCGTATCGCCGCGCCAAGGTCCTGACTCGGCAGCGTGTAGCCCGCGATGCCCGACAGCGCCACGACGATTATCGCGATAGGGGACACCACTTTCGCCTCCACTGCGCTCTGCCCGACGATCAGCGCGCCTATTATCGAAACCGTGTCGCCCACAGGGTTCGGCAGGCGCAGACCCGCTTCCTGCAAAAGCTCGAACGCTATCAGCATACCGAGTATCTCCATCGCCGTCGTAAACGGCACGTCCTGCTTTGCCTCTATCACCGACAGCAGAAGCTTTGTCGGTATCATCTCCTGGTGGTACATCGCCACCGCCACATACAGCGCCGGCAGCAGCATACTGATTATCAGCGCCGTCCAGCGCAGTATGTTCAGCGCCGAGACGACGAGGAAGTGGTTGCCGCTGTCGCCCGTCACCTTCATAAACTCCGCAAGCGGCGCCGGCAGCACAAAGCCGACCGGAAGCCCGTCAATGAGCAGCCCGACGCGCCCGTCAAGCAGGTACATCGAAAATCTGTCCGGCCGCTCGGTGTGCAATAGCTGCGGAAAGGGCGAGCGCGGCGCGTCCACTATATATTCCTCAAGCGCGCCCGCAGCCAGCAGCGCGTCGATGTCCAGCGCGCAGAGCCGGCGTGTTAACTCCTCAACGATTTCCGGCGCTGCAACGCCGTCGATGTAGAGCACCGCCACGCGCGTATGCGACTTGCGCCCCACAACGCTCTGCCGAACCTTCAGCGCGGGTGAGCATATCCTGCGCCGCACGAGCGAGGTGTTTGTCCTGAGCGTCTCAACGAAGGAGTCCTTCGCGCCCTTGAGCGACTTTTCCAGCGTCGGCTCGGACACACTGCGCCCATTGGAGGACTTCACCTCAAAGCAGACCGCGCGGTTAAGAGCGTCAAACACCACCGCGCAGCAGCCGTGCGTGATGTCGTTCACCACCTCATCCGTCGTTATCCGCTCCTCCGCGGCGCAGCTGTATACAAGCCCGGAGAGTACCGCGTCAAGACACTCCTGCTCATTTGACGCCCGCCTTGCGCGGGAAAGCTCCGTCAGCGGGTGGATGATCTCCTCCGCGACGCTCTCTCCGCTTACAACGCCGTCAAGCCAGAACAGGTGCAGAGAGATTTTCCCCTCAAGTCCGAAGAAAATCTCGCGGCTCTCAAAATCAACCGAGCCTGAAAACAGCGCCGAAAGATTCTCCGAGCACAGCAGGCACTTGTACTCCGGCAGAGTAAGCGCGTGCTTATCAAATCTGTTGTCATCATTTGGCATATACATATTGTGTATTATTTCCGGTTTTTACCTCAATATTTAGACACGCCAAAAAAAGTATAAATTTGTGTGCGAAAAAGTACGAAAAGTAGTTGACAATGGCGGAATCACGTGATATTATACGCACGCACTCGCGGGAAACGACGGGAACTTGAAAAGAACTTGAAAGAAAACGAAAAAAGTGCTTGACAAGGAAGCTTAGTTGTGTTAACATAAATAAGCTGTCGTCGAGAGACGAGAGGGCGTGTACCTTGAAAATTGAACAATGTAAG
>CAMEHJ010000133.1 GCA_945917385.1 uncultured bacterium | reverse complement strand
CGTTCCTATTTTACCAGAAACGGGGGCGTTTGGGTAGTTTTTTGACAGACTGAGGACGCGCCTTGGCGCGTCCTTTCAAATTGTCAAAGAACTTTGATTTTCTGAAAAAATAAAACCCCGCTTGGCTCTCCCTCCGGGAGAGCTGTCACCGCAGGTGACTGAGAGGGTTCGATGCCGATATGGAAGGAAATAGTCATGTTTTAGCCCTCTCAGACGGCTTCGCCGCCAGCTCTCCCAAAGGGAGAGCCAAGAGAAAGAGCAAACGAACGGACTATGCTGCCGTTTCTTTGCGCCAAGCGAGGTTTTGACATGCTGAAAAAGGACGCGCCAAGTGCGGCGTGTCCTTTCAATTTTAAGCTTCCACCCAGTAGCGGTTGCCGTAGATGTCCGTGAGACGGTAGGTGATGCGGACGAGATCCGTGTTGATGCTGAGATTATACAGCTCAAGCTCGCCGTCAACCACGATTGACGAGCCGAGAGTGTAGCTTGCGCTGTAATTGCCGTCGTAGTCGTAGTAGTCGCAGAGAAACTCGATCATGTCGCCCTGCTCGATGGCGATGTCGCCCTTTGCCACGGTGTCCGTCTCGCCGTCTGCGTAGAGCGGGTATGCGCCGGTCACTGCGCCGTAGGGGTTTTCATCGTCAAACACCACGCGGAGATTGACCGGTGTGCCGTTGAGAAGCGCGGGGATGCGCCCGGTGGTCACCCAGCTTCCGTCGTCGTTTTGCACGTCGGAGACGAGGTAATAGGCAACGGCCTCGCCGTTTAAGGTGAGCCATGTGCCGTCGTAGTCAAGCAGAAGGTCGGTGCCGTCAAGCTCGAAGGTGTTGTCGTAGCCGAGGTCGATGTAGCCCTCGCCGTCGTCAACAAAGACGTTCAGCTCAACGCTTCTTATAAGGCTCCACTCATCCTCGGTGAGCGACAGTACGCGCCCGCCGCCCTTATTGCTTGCGCAGATTCGGCCGGGGTCGATGCTGCTCAGGGCGATGGTCTCAGCGGAAGCGGCGATACGGTCGGTATCGACCCATTCATAGCCCTGCGGCATACTGCGTCCGCTGAAAGCGGAGAGCAGGCCGTAGATGTCGTCCGCCGAGAGAGAGTAGCCGGAGGACTGGCTGCCGTAGGAGTTGGTGTAGCCGCCGCCGAGAAATCCGCTCGGAGAAGAACTGATGCCGCCGGAGTAGGTGCCGAATATCTCGCTGAGCAAATCGCCGTAGCTGCCGGTGCTGCCGTAGGCTGAGGATTGGGACGCGGAGTGCGACACCTGCGCGCCGTAGCCAAGGCTTGCAAAGCTCTTGATGCACTTGGTGTACTCCTCGTCCATACCGAGACTTGAGTAGGCGGAGACGGCGCTGTTTACGGTGTTCAGGGTTTCGTAGGGGAAGTAGATGCTCATGCCGTAGCTGCGGGAGATGGTGCTGCCGTTATACTTGACGCAGCCGCGCACCGCCTCACTGAGCGCATTCCCCTCGCTGTTTCCGACGCGCAGCGCGAGGTCGGAGAGGTCAACCTGGTTGATCCTTGTGCTTGCGGCGTACTGGCGCGCGCCCGCGCGCGCCTCGGATATGAGCTTATATTCGTCGTTGTCGATAAGCGTGTTGAGACTCTTTGAAAAGTCGCGCAGCGCGCCGGGAACGCTCGATTCAAACTCCGCAAGGTCAACGAGCGAGAGCGTCACCTGCGAGGAGGACGAGGAATAGGCGCTTTTGCGGCAGGCGGTCATATAGTCGTCGATTATCTGTCTGGCAAGCTCCGGCGTTGCGATCGAGGTATTCTTCGAAAGCGCGGTGAGCCAGTCGGTGTAGTACCAGCCGGTGCCCGGCTCAACCTCCTCGGAGGCGATGAGGTAGTCAGCGTAGTCGGAGCAGACGAGCGCGGTCTCGTAGTTGCCCATGAGACAGGCATCGAAGCCTATCCAGTCGAAAACGCAGCCTGCGTCACCGAGAGCGCGGTCAAGCTTTACAAGGCTCATCGACTGAGACTGCGTTTTCTCGTCGTAGCCGTAGCCGCTGATGGAGCCGCCGCCGTGGTCCCAGAGAATGAGGATGTTTCTGTCGGCGGGGTAGTTTTTCTCGCAGTAGTCAATAAAGGCGGTGAGGTTTGAGGGGTCTGTCATGGAGGCGGTGCCGAAGCTGCTCTCAAGCCGCTCAAGTCCGCCGCTGTGAACGCGGTAGATCTGGTTCACGGTGCTGGAAACGACGTTGTTTTTCCACGCCTTGCAGCCGCCGGTCTCAACGATGACGTTCACCTTGTCGGAGATCGTGGCCTTCGTCATCTCGGTGAGGTCGGAGGTGCCCATGCCGTACTTGGATTCAAGGTCGGTGCCGCACATATAGACCATCACCGTCACGGTGTCCCTGCCGCCGCCGATGGGAGTGACGCGCTTGTCGCGCGCATTGCCGGAAACGGAGGTGTCGAGAACACTGCTCTGTGCCGTGGGGACGGGGGAGGGAGCGGCGCTCGGCTGTGCGCTGCCGCTCTGGGAGAAGATGCTGTCAAAGTCAAATGCGCCGCCGTTCGATGCACCGGCGGAGGAAGAGGACGGGGAAGAAGCGCCGGAGCCGCCGAACAGGCTGTCAAGGCCGGGATAGCCCATGGTGCCGCCCTGAGACGGCTGGTAGGTCTGCGGCGCGGCGGTGGAAATCGGGGAGATATCGTTTGACGCGGGGGACGAATTGTTGCCGGTAAAGAGTGAAAAGACAACAAACACCGCGACCGCGATCAGAAGAATGCGGCGAAGCTTTTTCGGCAGCAGCGCGAACAGCGCCAGAAGCCCCATTGCACCCGCGGCGCTCCCTCCGCCGCGCGACGAGCCGGAGCCTGTGCCCCTTGAATTGTTCGGCCTTCCCGCGCCGCCGACCGGACCGCCGCCCGTGTTTACCCGGCGTCCTTTCCGTACGTCCGCGCTGCCGGGGCCTGTGCGCTTATCTCTGCTGTGAGGCTGGTTCATGTCAATTCTCGCTTTCTGTGATTTCAAACTGCAATCCTGAAAATCGGTGCCGTCGGCACCGATTTTCAGGATTTTTAACCTTATTTCACGCTGAAAAGGATGTCGCCGTAGGAGGGATAGGGCCAGCTTTCGGCGGAGGACAGCGTTTCGAGCGCATCAACGGTGACGCGAAGCGCACTCATCGCGGGGATAACGTGCTCCTTATAATAGCGCGCGGCGGCGAGACTTCCGGAGGTCGCCTCGGCGGTGTCGATAAGGGCCTTGAGCGTCTTGGCCTGCTCCTTGGCGTGGGTGATAAGGGCGCTGATATTGTGCACCTGCTCCTTTTCAAAGTCGATGTCGATGTCCTCACCGAGTGAACGCTTTGTGAGCGCGGCGGCGGCAAGGCGGCTTGAATAAGCGCTCATCGCGGGCAGAATGTCCTTCCACACCATGTCGAGCATCGTGCGCCCCTCGATGTGCAAGACCTTGCAGTAGCCCTCAAGCTTTATCTCATGGCGGGCGCGAAGCTCCACCTCGGAGTAGACGCGGTGGCGCGTGAACAGCTCCACATTCTTTTTATCGAGGTAGTACGGCACGCAGTCGGGCGTGGTGGGCAGATTCAGAAGTCCGCGGCGCTCCGCCTCAGCCAGCCATTCGCCGCCGTAGCCGTTGCCGCTGAATATGATGCGCTTATGCTCACGGATGACGTTTTTGATAAGCTCGTGCAGGGCGGTTTCAAAGTCGTCGGCCGCTTCAAGAATATCGGCGTAACGGCGCAGAGACTCCGCCACGGCGGTATTGAGAACGACGTTCGGGCCGGAGATGGATGCGGAGGAGCCCGGCATACGGAATTCGAACTTGTTGCCCGTGAAGGCAAAGGGGGAGGTGCGGTTGCGGTCGGTGGTGTCCTTCGGGAACTTCGGCAGGACGTGAACGCCGACCTTGATAAGCTCCTTCTCCCTTGTGCCGTAGGGCTTTTCCTTCTCGATAGCGTCAAGAATGCCCTCAAGCTCCTCGCCGAGATAGATGCTGAGCACGGCGGGGGGAGCTTCGTATGCGCCGAGACGGTGGTCGTTGCTTGCGGAGGTGACGGAGATGCGCAGCATATCCTGATAGTCGTCCACCGCCTGAATCACCGCGCAGAGAAACAGTAGGAACTGCGCGTTCTCGCTGGGGGTCTCGCCCGGCTCAAAGAGGTTTGTGCCGGTATTAGTCACCATGGACCAGTTATTGTGCTTGCCGCTGCCGTTCACGCCGGCGAAGGGCTTTTCGTGCAGAAGGCACACCATGTCATACTTGCGCGCGAGCTTCTGCATCAGCTCCATCGTGAGCTGGTTGTGGTCGGCGGAGATATTTGCGGTCGTAAAGACGGGCGCAAGCTCGTGCTGGGCGGGGGCGGCCTCGTTATGCTCGGTCTTTGCCATGATGCCAAGCTTCCACAGCTCCCTGTCAAGCTCGCTCATAAACGCGGCGACGCGCGGCTTTATCGCGCCGAAGTAGTGGTCGTCAAGCTCCTGTCCCTTGGGGGGCTTTGCGCCGAACAGCGTGCGGCCGGTGTAGCGAAGGTCGAT
>CAMEHJ010000132.1 GCA_945917385.1 uncultured bacterium | reverse complement strand
GCTTTATATTGCCCAGCCCTCACTCAGCCAGTGTATCCGTTCCATCGAGGAAGAGATGGGAATTGAGCTGTTTACCCGCGGCAAGTCGTCGGTGACGATGACCCCTGCCGGAAAAATTTACTACCGATGGGCGAAGCTCACGCTGGAGTCCGTGCGCTGTCTTGAGAACGACCTCGCCGAAGTCAAGTCCGGAGTTATCCGACAGATTGATGTCGGCGCCACATGGCAGCGCAGCTCCTTCCTGCTCCCGGAGAGTATTATCGACTTCTATAAGCGCTGTCCGGAATGTAATGTCGTTATTCACGAAAGTCTCGACCGAAAATTACATGAAATGCTCGAAAGGAACGAATTGGACCTGATTATCGCCTCACCCAGTGTAAATCTCAATAATTACAATTCCGTTCCGCTGATTCAGGAGCGGCTGCTTCTGGCCGCCGGCAACGATTTTATTCTTGAGCACAAGGACGGCTTTCCGTTTCCCTCGGTCAGCCGGGAGTCGCTGGTCGGAAAACCGATTGTAATGCTGCAGGAGCGGCAGAATATTGGCATGATCTTCCGCAAAATACTGATGGACATCAACTACACGCCCAAAAGATTTACGGAGTGCGTTAATCTTGAGACTGCCCACAGGCTTGTCAGGAACAATGTGGGCCTTGCCCTGCTGCCGGAGATCGGTGTTGTCGAGGGGCGCTTCCCCGACGTTAATTACTATACGATAGAGGACGAATATTGCTTCCGAAACATCTCGGCGGTATATCGAAAGGGTCACGTTATGGAGGCGGAGATCCTGGAGCTGATCGCCTGCCTTCAGCGCTTCCTTAAAAACTATGATCACCCGTTCATTGTCAAATTCTGAACAGTAAAATACCGAAGGCGCTCCCGCCGTGAAACCGGCAGGAGCGCTTCTGTATTGGTAAATTCCTATACCTCTTACATGGAAATCGGTATTTGTGGTTTTTCGCTCTTTATGATAATTTTTAATCACAAGACATTGCCCATGCTCTAAATTATTACTTAAATTGCGAAAGGAACAATGACCTATGAAGACCAGAATAACCGAGCTTTTCGGAATCAAGTACCCCGTTCTGCAGAGCGGAATGCAGTGGCTGGCCAGTGCTGAGCTTGCAGCCGCAGTCTCCAAGGCGGGCGGCCTCGGCATTATCAGCGCCACCCGTTTTATGGATGACAAGCCCGCTCTTCTCAACGAGTTTGAAAAGTGCAGAGCGCTGTCCGGCGGCAAGCCCTTCGGCGTGAACATCTCCATGCTTCCTCATAAGGATTATAACGACAACACCGTCATGTTCTTCGAGGCCGCTTACGAGAGCCGAGTTCCCGTCATCGAGACTTCCGGCCGCAGCCCTGCGGAATATATCGAAATGCTCCGCCAGTGGGAAGCAAGAGACGGCAGAGACAACGAGCAGGACCGCATCAAGGTCATCCACAAGTGCCCCTCCGTCCGCCATGCCCTCTCTGCGGAGAAGGCCGGCGCAGACGCCGTCACCATTGTCGGCTTTGAGTGCGCAGGTCATCCGGGGCTTGCCGATGTGTCCACCATGGCGCTGATCCCCGTGGCTAAGGAGAAGCTGAAAATTCCCGTGGTCGCAGGCGGCGGCATCTGTGACCGCAAGACCTTCACCGCCGCAATGGCGCTGGGCGCCGACGGCGTTATTATGGGCACGCGCTTTGTCGCGACCGAGGAATGTGACATCCACCCCAACTGGAAGCAGCTCACTCTTGACTCCACCGAGAACGACACGGTTGTTCTCCAGTACAAGGTGCGCAACGCAAACCGCGTATGGAAGGGCAGCAAGACTGCCGAATGGGTGAAAAAGACTGAGGACGCCTGGGATCTCAACGCGGATCACGGCGGCGTCCCCCTGATAGACGTGCTGTTCGCCGGAGACCCGGAAAACGATATCCGCGGTATCAGCGGCAAGAACCAGCGTGTCTGCTATCTTGACGGCAACGTGAACGGCTGCCTCTTCCCGATGGGCCTTTGTGTCGGTCAGATACACGACATCAAGACGGTTCAGGAGGTTTTTGACGAGGTCTGCGGCGGCGCAGGCAGCGTTGTGGAAAAGCTCAGCGGCGAATTCAACGGCTGAAATACTTATGCTCAGGGTACTCCCGGTCTCTCTTTTACCGGGGGTATCCTATTTTCGGATCATATTCTCGCTTTAATTATTCGGGGTTTTCTGATATAGTATTTGAAAACATTATTTCTGACGGAGTGATCTGCCGATGAAAAAGAAGATTTCTCTTGGCGCGCGGGCTCGTGAGGAGCTGTTTTGCGGTGCCGAAAAGCTTGCGTCTCTTGCCCGTACCACTATGGGTCCCGGAGGGCATAATATCATTACGGCAAGCCGGACGGGCGCATATGAAATTGCTTCGAGCGGAGGCGGCATTTCCGGGGACAGCGTTTTTGCGGACGTCACCGAGAACGCCGGGGCGATTCTGCTGCGCCGTGCGGGAGAGGCCGTCCGCGAAAGCTGCGGGGACGGATATGCCTCGGCGGCGGTCATTGCGGAGAGCATCCTTCGCGGCGGCGCGCGGCTGATCGCGGCCGGATACAGCCCAGCCGCGCTCAGGCGGGGAATTGATAAATCGCTGCCGGCTGCGGCAGACGCGCTCAGCGCGCTTACCCTGAGGGAGCCTTCCCGTGAGCAGCTTGAGCGCGCCGTGAGTCTCGCGGCGAAGGACGAGGTCATAGGTAAGCTCGTATGTCAGGCGCTCAGCGACATAGATTATGCCGGAGAAATAAGCGTGAAAGCCTCCGATACCGGGGAGAGCTATGTCTGGGCAGACGGTTCTTTTTCCGTTTCCGCCGGATATCAGTCAAAATACATGGTCACAAACGACACCCTGCAGGAGGCCGTCCTTCAGGACGCCGCCGTTTTTGTCTGCGCCTGCGCAATAAACAGCATACAGGACATTCTGCCGCTTCTGGACGAGTGCAGCATACGCAAACAGCCTCTTTTTATTCTTGCAGAGAGCGTCAGCCCGGCTGTCGTAAAGAGCTTTGTCAGCAATATTGCCCAGGGTGTGATCTCCGTCTGCTCCGTGGAAGCGCCGGGCGTCGGCGCCGGGAAGCTCGCAATTCTGGAGGATGCCGCAGCCCGGACGGGCACGGTGGTGTTCGGAACGCCGCTTCACCCGGATACCAGGTCTGCGGGACTGTGTGACTGCGGCCGGGCAGACAAGGTGAAGGTAAGTCTGACGAGGAGCGCCGTATACGGCGGGAAAGCAAAGCCCGATGAGCTTGACGCCCATATCCGGAAGCTGGAAGCCATGCTTCATCTGGAGCACAACGAGCTTGAGGACGAAAGGCTGCGCCAGCGGCTTGCGAATCTGAAAGGGCTCAACGCCGAGCTTCGTGTGGGCGCCGTCACGGAGAGCGAACGGCGCTTTCTCGCAGAGCTTGCCGAAAGCGCCGTCAAGGCCGCCCGTTCCGGCGCGCGCTCCGGTCTGCTCCCCGGCGGCGGGACGGCATATATCCGCGCAGTCCCCGCCCTGAGAGACGTTTCCTCCGCTTTTAGCGAAGAGGAGCGTGCAGGCGCGGCGCTTCTCATGTCCGCGCTTGAGCAGCCCGCCCGCACCATCGCCGCAAACGCGGGCTTTAACGGGGCGGAAATTGCGGCGCGGCTCAGGGACGGGGAGGGCTTCTTCGGCTTCGACGTCTCAACAGGCAAATTCCTTGACCTGGCCGAAGCCGGGATACTTGATCCGGCAGACACGGTATTGTGCGCTTTGAACGCCGCCGCGTCCGTGGGTGCGCAGTTTCTGACGGCGGAGGCCGCTGTCTTGATAGCCGCAGCGCCCGTTTCCGCGATGCCTGTCCCGGACGACCTGCATATTACCCCGCAGGACTTTCTTTGATGCCCGGCCGCAGCTCCGATTTTGCTTTTATATGCCATGTTACCCTGTTTTCAGCCGCGCATCCCTCTCATATGCCATAATCTTTATGCGGTAAATGCTGTTTCACTCCTTTATCTTACCGAAAAGAAGAAACCGGGACGACTGTTTGATGCCGTCCCGGTTCCTTCTTTCGGGCCGCCTTGCCGCGGCCCCTTTATGTTTATTTGAATTTCGGTTTTATTTATCAGACCTCGAAGTTGACGGACTTGTCGCCCTGCGCGTTCACGCCGAACTCGTAGTCCTTGCCGGGGAGGACGGCGTTGAGCACGATGCCGACGATGGAGGCAACGGCCAGACCGGAGAGGGAGACGGCGCCGAAGCTCAGCGCGCCGGCGGCGGAGTACTTGATGCCGAGCGCGAGAACGAGGATGAGCGCGGCGATGATGACGTTGCGGGCGTTGGTGAAGTCAACCTTGTTTTCAACAACGTTGCGCACGCCGACCGCGGAGATCATACCGTAGAGGACGAGGGATACGCCGCCGATGGTGGCTGCGGGCATGGCGGTGATGAGAGCTGCGAACTTGGGGCAGAAGCTGAGGATGATGGCGAAAACGGCCGCGAGGCGGATGACCTTGGGGTCGTAAACCTTGGTCAGTGCGAGAACGCCGGTGTTCTC
>CAMEHJ010000131.1 GCA_945917385.1 uncultured bacterium | reverse complement strand
GGGAAGCCTTTCCGGCTTTACAAGGGCAATAACGAAGTGCGGACGGAAATCCGCCCGTAAAAACCGATGAGGGTTCGACTCTCGTTGGACTAAAGTGAGGTTATGAGCTATGCCTGTTATCAATATTCTCCCGCCGCTCGTGGCGGACATGATCGCCGCCGGCGAGGTGGTGGAGCGCCCCGCCTCCGTAATTAAGGAGCTTATGGAAAACTCCATTGACGCGGGCGCAAAGAACATAATAGTTGAGATAAAGGGCGGAGGCGCAATCTACATCCGCGTGACGGACGACGGCTGCGGCATGGCGCCGGAGGACGCGGGCGTTGCCTTTCTGCGCCACGCCACGTCGAAGCTGCGTGACGCGCAGGGGCTTGAGGCCATCGGCACGATGGGCTTTCGCGGCGAGGCGCTTGCCGCCATCTCCGCAGTGAGCGAGATAGAGCTTACCACCCGCCGCCGCGGCAGCGCCGAGGGCGTGCATATGACGCTTCGCGCGGGCGACATTCAGGATATGACCGCCACCGGCTGCCCTGAGGGGACGACGATGATCGTGCGCAGTCTCTTCTTCAACACCCCCGCGAGACACAAGTTCCTGAAATCCGACAGGAGCGAGGCCGCCGCCTGCGTACAGACGGCGCTGCGCTGCGCGCTCGGCCACCCGGAGATCTCGGTGCGCTTTCTGCGCGACGGGGCGGAGGAATTTTTCTCCCCCGGCGACTCAAGGCTCGACTCCGCCATATACACCCTGCTCGGACGCGACATCGCAAAGGATATGCTCCCCTGTGAGAGCGAGGGTGAGAATATGCGCGTATCCGGCTTCGTCTCCTCCCCTTCCGCCGGACGCGGCAACCGGAGCGCCCAGTATTTCTACTGCAACGGCCGCTACATCCGCTCCGCCCTTTTGCAGTCGGCGGTGGAGCAGGCATACAAAAACACGCTCCTGACGGGGCGCTTCCCCGCCTGTGTGATTAACCTTTCAATGAGCTTTGCAAGCGTGGACGTGAACGTTCACCCCGCCAAAACCGAGGTCAAATTCACGAACGAGCGGGCGGTTTTCGACCTCGTGTACCACGCCGCGCGAGGCGCGCTGGAAAACGAGGAGCGTGTCTCCTCGCCCTCGGTCAAGCCTGAGCCGAAGACTGACTTCTACCGCAGTATGAGCGCGAAGGAGTTTCGAGAGAGCGCGTTTTCCCGCCCCTCTGCCCCGGTAAAGGGCGGCGTGCCGGGCTTCTCCGCGCCGAGAGAGGCACATCCCGCGAAGCTGAGCTTTGCGCCGCAAAAGAGCGCCGCTTCCCCGGTTTTCACGCAAAATACCCCCTCCGGCAATATCCTCCGCGAGCCGGAGACACCGTATCAGACACGCTTCGATTTTTCCGATATGCCCAAAGCGCCCGTTTTCACGCCGCAAAGCCTTGATACGACGGACTTTTCACCCTCTGAGCCGCAAAAAGCTGTGGAAAACTCTGTTCAAAATGTTGAAAACCGCTCGGATATGCCATACAAGATATTGGGTGAGGCTCTGAAAACCTACATAATTGTCGAGCAAAATGACGAACTTATTTTTATCGACAAGCACGCAGCGCACGAGCGCATGATTTTCGACGCGCTCAAGGCGCAGAAGCGCGAGATCATGGCGCAGACTCTGCTCGTCCCCGTGCCGCTGCATCTGCCGGCGGACGAGGCGGAGATCATAGAGGAAAACGCCAAACTTCTCTCGGAGCTTGGCTTTGAGATAGAGCCTGCCGGGGAGACAGACTATATGATTCGCGCGGTCCCGGCTGACATGGACGCGCATGACGCCGCGGCCGCGGTCGAGGAGATCTGCGAAAAGCTGTCTCGCGGCAGCGAAGTCAAGGCAGAGAGCGCCCGTGACGGCATTTTGCACACCGTCGCCTGCAAGGCGGCGATCAAGGCGGGCTGGAACACGAGCCATGAGGAGCTTTCCCGCGTCGCGGAGGAGGTTCTGTCCGGGCGCGTGAAATACTGCCCGCACGGCAGACCCGTCTTCGTCACGCTCTCCCGCCGCGAGCTTGACAAAATGTTCAAGCGCATCGTTTGAACGCACGGAGGATATCTGATGACGGGAAAAATAGTTGTCGTCGCGGGGCCTACGGCCTCCGGCAAGACAAGGCTCGGCATCGAGCTTGCACGAGAGTTTGACGGCGAGATTGTCTCCGCAGACTCCATGCAGATTTACAAGGGCATGGACATCGGCACCGCAAAGGCGGACGCGCGCGAGCGCGCCGAGGCCGTGCACCACATGATAGACATTATTGACCCCCGCGAGGATTACAGCGTCTCCCGCTACGTTGAGGACGCGGGCAGAGTTTGCGACGATATTTTGGCCAGAGGGAAGCTGCCCATTGTCGTCGGAGGGACGGGGCTTTATATAGACTCTCTCATCTCCGGGCGCGGCTTTGCCGACGTCGCGGAGGATACGGAGCTTCGACAAGCGCTCTCGCGCGAGTATGACGAGCTTGGCGGGGAAAAAATGCTCGAACGGCTGCGCTCCTTCGACCCTGAGCGCGCCGAGAAGCTGCACCCCGCCGACCGGCGGAGGATCGTTCGCGCAATAGAGGTGTATATGCTCACGGGCGTCACCATAACTCAGCACGACCGTCAGACAAAGCTTCTCCCCAAGCGCTATGACGCAGCGCGCATCCACCTGAATTTTCGCGACCGCGCCGTGCTCTACGAGCGCATTGACAAGCGCGTTGACCTGATGGTCGCGCAGGGGCTTTGGGGCGAGGTCGAGCGGCTTCTTACCTCCGGTGTTTCCTCCGCCTGCACGGCGATGCAGGCCATAGGCTACAAGGAATGTGTATCGGCTCTGCGCGGCGAGATCAGCCGCGAGGAAGCCGAGGCCGCAATAAAGCAGAACAGCCGCCGCTACGCCAAGCGCCAGCTCACATGGTTTTCCCGCACCGAGGACGCGCTGAATATCCTCTGGGATAAAAATCCCGATTTTAATGAAGCGCGGCGGATTTCGACCGAGTTTTTACACTCCTTCGGTATATGATAGCTATGCTTTCAAAAGCAGAACTATCATTACATAAAGGAGTTGGCTGAAATGCAGAAAACGCAGAATCTCCAGGATCTCTTCCTCAACCAGTTAAGAAAGGACAAGTCCGTCGTCACGATGTTTCTGATGAACGGCTTCCAGCTTCACGGCATTGTTCGCGGCTTTGACGGCTTCACCGTCATCCTCGACTCCGACGGCAAACAGCAGCTTATCTATAAGCACGCCATTTCCACCGTCGTACCGCCAAAGCCCCTGAGCCTTGAGAGCTGCTCATAAGTGCGCGCTTCCCGCTTTTTCTCCGCGCTCTCGTCGGTGCTGTTTTTAGCGCTCTGCGCCTACGCGGGCGCGTACATTTACCCCAAGGCGGCGCAGAAAAACGCGCAGGAAACGATGCGCGCCGAGGTCACGCAGACCGTCACTCTTCGCGGCATCGCCGTGCGATATGAGAGAGTTTTTGACTGCGCCGGCACCGCCGAAAACGCGCAGCGGCTGAGTGTCGGGTCCCCCTTCGGGCTTGACGAGAATGGGGACGAGCTATATTCCGACGCCTCCGCCGTGTATTTCTCCGAAAGCGACGGCTTTGAATATCTCTCCCCGGATAAGCTCGACGAGCTTAACCCGGACGAGCTGGAGGAGCTTCTGTCCATGCCGGTCAAAGAAGCTTCCTCGCCTCGCCTCGTCACCGGCTTTGCGTGGTACTTTATTGCTCTTGTCCCGGACACCGTGCCGGTTCCGGAAACGGGACGCTGCCGTCTGCTGTTTGACGGCTTTCAAAACGAAACAGACGCATATCTTGTCTCCGCCTCCGCAGCGGATAACGGCAGACGCGTTCTGCTGTTCCGGTTGACTGCGGGGGGCGAAGCATATCTCAGCCTTCGACAGACTTCGGCAAATATTGATATAAAACTACAACCCACAGAGAGAAGATGAGTCGATTGGATATTTCCGAAAACTTAAAGACCGTTCGCCGAAACATCGCCGCCGCCTGCGAGAAGGCGGGACGCGACCCGGGTGAAGTGCTGCTCATCGGCGCAACGAAAATGAACGACGCTTCGCGCGTGCAGGAGGCCATCGCCGCAGGGCTTACCGCCTGCGGGGAAAACCGCGTGCAGGAGATGCTTGAAAAGCAGGCGCAGGGCGCATACGAGGGCGCGGAGCTGCACTTCATCGGGCACCTCCAGAAGAACAAGGCAAAATACGTCGTGGGTCTGGCAAAGCTAATTCACGGGGTTGATTCGCTCGCGTTGCTCTCTGAGATAGACAAGCAGGCCGGGAAAAAGGGCATCGTGCAGGACGTGCTGCTTGAGGTGAATGTCGGCGCGGAGGAGAGCAAGTCCGGCTTCAGCCCCGAGGAAATACCGGAAATTATTGCCCGCGCCGCCGACTTTTCCCATATTTGTATACGCGGACTCATGGCAATACCGCCTATATGCAATTTGCCCGAAGAAAATCTCCCTTATTTTCGCATTATTCACAAGCTTTTTATTGACATTTGCGGAAAAAAATACGATAATGTACGCATGGATTTTATGTCTATGGG
>CAMEHJ010000130.1 GCA_945917385.1 uncultured bacterium | reverse complement strand
CATCTCCTCAAAGGACTGGAGGATGCGCAGGTCATTTGCAAACTTGTACGCGCTCTGCGCAAAGCCGGAGAGCGCGGAGAGGAAGTAGGAATCCACCTTGCGGGAATAGGTCTGGCCGGAAACGGGAACGCAGGCCCTAAATCCCATGTCCTCGGCAATGAGCTGCTCCATGCGCTTAATCTTCTCCTCGTCGCCGTCAAACAGCTCCATAAAGCTGGCCTGGGTGCCGGTAGTGCCCTTGGATCCGAGAAGCTTGAGATTGTCTATCTGGAACTGAAGGTTCTCGATATCCATAACAAGCTCGTTTATCCAAAGCGTCGCGCGCTTGCCGACGGTGGTGAGCTGGGCGGGCTGGAGATGGGTGTAAGCCAGAGCGGGCATGGCCTTGTACTTCTCTGCAAACTCGGAGAGGTTTTTCACCACCTGAGCCGCCTTTTTAAGTACGATTTCGGACGCCTCGCGCAGAATGATAACGTCGGTATTGTCGCCCACATAGCAGCTTGTCGCGCCGAGGTGGATGATCGGCTCCGCCTTCGGGCACTGCTTGCCGTAGGCATAGACATGGCTCATAACGTCGTGGCGGACTACCTTCTCGCGCGCCTCGGCAACCTCGTAATTGATGTCGTCCTTGAACGCTTCAAGCTCCGCTATCTGCTCGTCGCTGATGTTGAGGCCGAGCTTCTGCTCCGCCTTTGCCAGGGATATCCAAAGCCTTCTCCATGTGCGGAACTTAAAATTCTCGGAAAAGACGAACTGCATTTCCGCGCTTGCGTATCTTGTGGAAAGCGGAGATATATAATTATCCTTCTGGGTCATTTCTATTCTCCTTACTGATTTTTATTGATGAGCCTTGACTCCTGCGCGAAGCTTGCAAGGTCGGTGTAACGCACATACAGGGAAATCTTATTGTTCTCGTCGAGCGCGTTCCAGAGCTTATTGGTGAAAACGTCAATGTCGCTGTCTATCATGACGCGCTCCGGCTCGCCCTGAAAGGTGGGGATGGGGCTGCCGTCGCACTCGTAGGTGTGGATAAAGTGGCCGAGTCCGGGCAGAGCGGGGTATTCAAAGGTGTAGCGGCAGCAGGCGGTGCCGAGCGCGTCCGCACTCTTGAGAATGCTCATCTGATAGCTGAAGTCGCCGTTTTCAAAGGTGAGCATACCGCTGATGCGGGGGGTGAGGTTCGGCGCGTCCGGCTCAAACTCGCGCGTTCTGAGGCTTTCGGAGAAGCTTTTGCCGCCCTTTACGCCGTCATAAATCGTGTCGGTCTGGTCGCCGTTTGTGACGATGAGCTTATTGTCAAGCTGTCTCACGGCGGCATAGATGATAAGGCTGGGGTCCTCAAGCTTTGAGGGGTCAAAAGGCTCGGTAAAGACCTCGCCGTTTTTCACGGTGAATACTCTGTTGCGGCTGTTTGCGCTTCTGCCCATGATAAAGTAGGCAGAGACCGCCTTTTTGCCGTCGGCGGACTTGCCGATTACGATGCCGCGTCCGACGTAGGAGTTGCCGCTGATAAGCTCCGCTATATCATTTACTTTATATATATCCATATCCTTTTCAAGCCTCCGTAATTATCCTCGCGCAGATCTGCTCCGCCGCGGCGGGAAGTATCTTCCATTCCGCCTGACGCATAACGCGCTTTTGAAGCTTCTCCGGGGTGTCGCCCGGCAGAACTCTGACAGCCTTCTGCGCGATTATCCCACCGCCGTCGGGAATCTCGTTTACAAAGTGCACCGTCGCCCCCGTGACCTTAACGCCCTTTGCCAGTGCCGCTTCGTGAACATGAAGCCCGTAGAAGCCCTGACCGCAGAAGGACGGGATGAGCGAGGGGTGAACGTTTATAATGCGCCTATCGTATTTCTTTGTGAATTCTTCGGACAGGATGCTCATAAATCCCGCGAGAACAACAAGCTCCGCCCCGGCATCAATGAGCGCTGCGTCAATCGCTGTCTCAAACGCACTCTGGCTGCCGCAGCCGCGCTTCGTTATGGTGACGGACTTTATTCCCGCTTCGGCGGCGCGGTGCAGAGCATAGGCGTTCGGGTTATTGGAGATCACAAGCACGATTGTGCCGCTCTTGATTACCCCGCTTTTCTCCGCGTCGATGAGCGCCTGGAGATTCGTCCCTCCGCCGGACACCATCACGGCGATTTTAGCTTTCCTCACAGTATCACCTTGTCCTCGGATTTGACGATCTCGCCTATGACATAGGCGTCCTCGCCGTTTGCGCGCAGAATCTCAAGCGCGGTGTCCGCGTCCTCTTTGGCGACAACGATGCTCATGCCGACGCCCATGTTGAAGGTGTTGAACATATCGTGCTCACTGATGCCGCCGCGCTGTGCGATGAGCTTGAATATCGGCAGGACCCTGACGGCAGACTTGTCGATCTTTGCGCCGAGTCCGTCGGGAATACTCCTCGGAATGTTCTCGTAAAAGCCGCCGCCGGTGATGTGGGAGATGCCCTTGACCTTCACCTTTTCGAGCAGAGCGAGAACGGGCTTGACGTAAATCTTTGTCGGAGTGAGAAGTGTTTCGCCTATTGACTTGCCGCCAAGCTCGTCGAGCGGAGTTTTGATGTCCGCGTTTTCAACATCCAGAACCTTGCGCACAAGCGAGAAGCCGTTGGAGTGAACGCCGCTGGAGGGCAGGGCAATGACAACGTCGCCCTCGGCCATCTTGCTGTTGTCGATGATCTTCTCCTTATCAACAACGCCGGTGCAGTAGCCCGCGAGATCGTATTCGTCCTCGGGGTAGAAGCCGGGCATCTCGGCGGTCTCGCCGCCGATTAGCGCGGCGTCGGACTGAACGCAACCCTCGCACACACCCTTTACGATGTCGGCAATACGCTCCGGCACGTTCTTGCCGCAGGCGATATAGTCGAGGAAGAACAGCGGCTTTGCACCGCAGCAGATAATGTCGTTCACGCACATTGCCACACAGTCGATGCCGACGGTGTCATGCTTGTCCATGAGGAAGGCGATTTTGAGCTTTGTGCCTACGCCGTCGGTCCCGGAGACCAGCACGGGGCGGGTAATGCCGGTGAGGTCAAGCTCGAACAGTCCGCCGAAGCCGCCCACGTCGGAGCAGACGCCGGAGGTTATGGTTCTTGCGATGTGCTGTTTCATCAGCTCTACCGCCTTGTAGCCCGCGGTGATGTCTACGCCGGCGGCCGCGTATGCGTCGGATCTGGATTTAGTATTCATCAAATTTCCTCCTGATTGTTTTGGGGAAAGGCTTTCCGGCTCAGCCGAAAACTCTGTGCATCATTTCCTGATATGCGTCCTCAACGCCGCCCATGTCGCGGCGGAAGCGGTCCTTGTCAAGCTTTTCGTTGGTACGGCTGTCCCAGTAGCGGCAGGTGTCGGGCGAAATCTCGTCGGCCAGCACGATGCTGCCGTCTGCAAGGCGGCCGAACTCAAGCTTGAAGTCAACAAGCTTGACATTGAGGGCAAGGAAGTACTCCTTGAGAATGGAGTTGATTTTGAAGGCCATAGCCTTGATTGTCTCAATTTCCTCAGCGGTAGCGAGCTTCAGTGCGCGGGCGTGGTAGGCGTTAATGAGGGGGTCATGCAGCTCGTCGTTCTTGTAGGAAAACTCGATGGTCGGCTCGTCAAAGACGATGCCCTCCTCAACGCCGTAGCGCTTTGCAAAGGAGCCGGCGGAGATGTTGCGGATAATTACCTCAAGAGGAACGATGCTGACCTTCTTGACAACGGTTTCGCGCTCGTTGAGCTGTTCGACGAAGTGGGTGGGGATGCCGTGCTTCTCAAGAAGCTGCATGAGGTAGTTGGACATCTGGTTGTTGACGGAGCCCTTGCCGACGATGGTACCCTTCTTGGTGCCGTCAAAGGCGGTAGCGTCGTCCTTGTAGGAGACGATAACAAGCTCCTCGTTCTCGGTGGCAAAAACCTTTTTTGCCTTGCCCTCGTAAAGCTGAACAGTCTTTTCCATGATAATATTCCTCCTGATATTATTTGTTGAATTCGGCAGATATTTTTTCGTTCTTTCTGAGCGTGGCCTCGGTATCTGCCGCACGCCGTTTGTCAAGTTTTTCCGCAAGCTCCTTGTCCTCTACCGCGAGTATCTGTGCAGAAAGCAAAGCGGCATTGGTACCTCCGTTTATCGCGACCGTCGCCACGGGAATGCCGGAGGGCATCTGGGCGGTGGACAGGAGAGCATCAACACCGTTTAAAGAGCCGGAAACACAGGGTATGCCGATAACGGGCAGCGTGGTGGCGGCGGCGAGGGAGCCTGCAAGCGCAGCAGACATACCGGCAGCGGCAATGATAACGCCAAAGCCGTTTTTTCTCGCGTTGACGGCAAATTCATGCGCCTGCGCGGGGGTTCTGTGCGCGGAATATACGTGTACTTCGTAGGGAATGCCGAGGGAATCGAGGGTGTCAACAGCCTTACGCACGATGGGAAGGTCGCTGTCACTGCCCATTACAATACCTACTTTTCTCATTATTATCCTCCTTAAAAGTATAAACAATCTGAGAACAGCAAAAAAGGCACACTGATTCTATATTAGAAAAGTGTGCCCAGACGGTCGACATTACACCGC
>CAMEHJ010000129.1 GCA_945917385.1 uncultured bacterium | reverse complement strand
TGACGCCGGACACAACGATGGTAAGTCCCAGCACGCGGAAAACGGGCGTAAGCTCCGGGTTTGAATAGAGCCTGCTTATCAGAGGCGCCGCGATAAACAGCCCGATATACAGCACCAGACAGAAGCTGAGGTTAAAGAAGAAAACGGAGGAATAGTCGAGGTCGTCCGTATCCTTTTTCTGGATGAGGGCGTTTGCCATGCCGCTGTCAACAAAGACCTGCAAAATCGAGGTCGTCGCGGTGACGAGGGCGATGCTGCCGTACAGGCTCGGCTCAAGCAGTCTTGCCAGCACGACCGAGACGACAAAGCTCATCACCTGCGCGCCGCAGCGCTCCATAAACCGCCATATGAGATTGGAGATAACGGACTGTTTTTTATCCATAAAGAAGCTGTTCTCCGGTTATTTTTCGTAGCCCCTTGCCTTGCGGTAGAACTTTTGCAGGCCGGGAAGATAGCATTTGAGCAGGGTCTTGATTCGAAAGCTCAGCGGCTTTTCACGCAGAACGGCGTTGTACGGCGGCTTGAGAAGCTCTTTGTCGCGCCCCTCGGTGTACAGTATATCGAAGCTGCGGATGAGGATGTATTTGTCGAGGAAGGGCAGGATGCTCTCCGGTGCGTGGGGGCGGAATGCCTTCAAGAGTGCTGCCTTGCCGTGAACAAAGCGCAGCAGCTTATCATACTGCCCGTCAACGCCTGCGCTCCATGCGCCGTTCGAGCTGTGCAGGCAGTAGGTGGACATGACCCTGTTTATATAGCGGATGGGGCCGTGCAGACGCAGCCACAGCGCGTCCGGGTAATCGCCGAAGCCGTACTCGGAGGCGACGTAGTAAAAGTCGGGGGGATTGGCAAGGATCTCCCGTTTGCCGAGAAGCGAGCTTGTGTGGTAGGCGTAGCCCATACCGGGGATGATGTTTTCAAACTCTATCTCCCCGTCGCTGTCTCTGTCAACAAGCAGCCTGTCCGGCTCTGCCCCGTCGAGGCAGAGGAGCATGGTGTTGTGTACGCAGGCGGAGTATTCCGGGTGGCTCTCCAGAAAGTCAACCTGAATCTGAAGCTTTTCGGGGTCTGTCCAGTAGTCGTCCCCCTCGCAGTAGGCGACGTACTTGCCCCGCGCGTTCGGGAAAAACACCTTCTGGTATATGTCTATGTCCTGCGAATAGAGGTTTTCGGCCTGATAGAAGGGGCGGATGATGTCCGGGTATTTCTCGGCGTACTCGCGGATGATATCTGCGGTGCGGTCGGTGGACTTGTCATCGTTTACAAGAACCTCAAAGGGAAAGTCCGTTTTCTGCGTCACAAAGCCCTCAAGCGCGCGGGCGATGTACTCTTCCTGATTGTATGCGGTGCAGAGGACGGATACCATGCACTGATTGTTTTCCATAAACATACTCCATCGGTTGAAATTATGATAATTCAATATATTATAGTCCTTTTGCTTCCAGCCGTCAACAAGTAAGGCGGGAATAGTGAATAGCGGAAAAGAAAGGCCCTCCCAAAGGGAGAGCCGGATAAGGGCAAAGAACCCGCCGCCCCTTGACTCTCCCTCCGGGAGAGCTGTCACCGCAGGTGACTGAGAGGGTTTGCTCAGCCCTTGTAGCCCCGGAAGCGTCTGTACAGCTTGTGCAGACCGGGGAAGGTGCATTTGATGAAGTTATTCACGCGGTAGCTGCGGGGCATTGTGCGCAGAATTGCGTCGTAGGGCGGCTTTCTCTGCTCGCGGTCGCGCCCCTCGATGTACATAAGCTCAAACTCCCGCTCACGCAGCCAGTATTCTATCGCAGCCTTATACTCCGCCGGCGCCGTTTTGAGCGCACATTCGAGAATTTTGCTCTCACCCTGTGTGTACTTGCGAAGCTTTTCATACTGCCCGTCAACACCGGTGCTCCATGAACTCGGAGAACTGTCCATGCGGTAAACGGACATACAGCGCCCAAGATAATGCACCGGCCCGTTGAACATCATCCACAGCCCGATAGGATGGTCTGTGAAGCCGTAGTCCCATCCGATCTCATAGAACTCCGGCAGATGGGTAACCAACTCCGATCTTATCATGATCGAGCTTGTATGCCAGCTATATGAAGTGCCCTTGGCGACCTTTTCGATAGCGGGGTCAAAGTCGTCGTCTCTGCCAATAAGCCGCTTGTCCGGAAAATCCCCAAGACAGTAATGGCGCATGGTGTCGTGTACACAGCCGGAATATTCGGGGTGACTCTCCAAAAAATCGACCTGTCTCTGGAGCTTTGTCATATCCGTCCAGTAGTCGTCCCCCTCACAATAGGCGATATATTTGCCGCGCACCTTGGGGTAAAAATCCGTTACATACACATTTATGTGCTGCGAATACAGGTTTTCTTCCTGATAGAAGGCGCGGATGATGTCGGGGTACTTTTCCTCAAACTCTCGGATGATGGCCGCCGTGCCGTCGGTGGATTTGTCGTCGTTTACAAGCACCTCAAAGGCAAAGTCCGTCTGCTGGTCAACAAAGCTCTGAAGCGTCTGACGGATATATTTCTCGTGATTATAGGCGGTGCAGAGCACGGACACGAGACATTCTCTGGTTTGCATGGCAATCTCCTTAAAAAAGGGGTTCCCCTGACAAGGGGGAACCCCTGTAAGTCTTATATGCGATTCAGCCTATCAGAGCGGCGGTCTGCGCGGCGAGGCGGGCGTTATTCAAAACGAGCTGAATGTTGCTTTCCAGACTGTCGCCGCCGGTAAGCTCCACGACCTTGGCAAGCAGGAACGGGGTACACTCCTTGCCGTGGATGCCGTTTTCGTCAAGCTCACGGAGAGCCTGCTCGATGGCGCGGTCGATGACCTCCTTGTCCATGGCATATTCTTCGGGGATGGGGTTTGTGACAAGCATACCGCCCTTGTAGCCAAGCTCCCGCTGGGCTGTGAACATTGCGGCAAGCTCCGCCGGGCTGTCCACGCGGTAATCGACGCCGAAGCCGCTCTTTCTCGTGTAGAACGCGGGCAGCTCCTCCGTGCCGAAGCCGATGACGGGCACGCCCTTCGTCTCAAGGTACTCAAGCGTCAGGCCGAGGTCGAGGATGGATTTTGCGCCCGCGCACACGACCATAACGGGGGTCTGCGCAAGCTCCTCAAGGTCGGCGGAGATGTCCATGGTTTTCTCCGCGCCGCGGTGAACGCCGCCGATGCCGCCGGTGGCAAAAATCTTGATACCGGCCATGTGCGCGATGATCATGGTGGTCGTTACGGTGGTCGCGCCGTCGATGCCGCGCGCGACGATCGCGGGCAGGTCGCGGCGGCTCGCCTTCGCAACGCCTCTCCCCGCCTTACCGAGATGCTCGATCTCCTCTTTGGTCAGACCTGCCTTGAGCCTGCCTCCGATAATGGCGATGGTCGCGGGCACGGCGCCGTTTTCGCGGATGGTCTGCTCAACGAGCAGGGCGGTCTCAACGTTCTTGGGGTAGGGCATACCGTGGGAGATGATGGTGCTCTCAAGCGCCACCACGGGCTTTCCCGCGTCAAGCGCGGCCTTTACTTCGGGTGAAATATCAAGATACTTATTCATGCTTTACTCCTTAATTGGCTTTGTTATCGTGAACCCTTGTCATAGGGTATGCCCTCCGCCTTCGGCGCGCGCGACTTCTTGGACGTGAACGCGAGGACGAGAAGCGTGATGATATACGGCAGCATACGGTAGAAGTGCGAGCTGATGCCGAGCTCTGCCAGCGCGTAGACGCCGTCGCCGTTGATATCGAGGCTGTTGTACGCCGCCGACATACATTTGAACACGCCGAACAGCAGCGAAGCGCCCGCGATATTCAGCGGCTTCCAGTTGCCGAAAATCATAACCGCCAGCGCGAGGAAGCCGAAGCCCGCAACGTCGCCGTTGGAGGTGCAGTTGGAGGTCGTGAGCGAGTAGACAAAGCCGCCCATGCCCGCAAGCGCGCCCGAGATGGTGACGCCCGCGTAGCGCATCTTATACACGTTTATGCCGAGCGAGTCCGCCGCCTGGGGATTCTCGCCGCAGGAGCGCAGGCGCAGGCCGAAGCGCGTCTTGTACAGGATGACGGACAGGACTATAAAGATAATTATGCAGACGTAGGTTGCAAGATATACCTTGTGCAGGAAGGTGTTTCCGAGGAAGCCGAGGTCTGCGTTCTTCGCGTAGCCGAGCGTGGTTTTCTTTATCATAAACCAGCTTGCCGCGTCGCCGGTCGCCATTTCGAGGGTGTTCTGGCGGGCGATGATGCGGATGAGAAACAGTACGAGCGCGGGAGCGAGCAAATTCAGCGCCGTGCCGCCGATGGTCTGGTCGGCGCGGAGGTTGACGGAGGCAAAGCTCAGCAGCAGCGAGAACACCGCGCCGAGCGCCGCCGCCACGAGCATTGCAAGCAGCTCAAAGCCCTGGAGCGCGAGCCAGTTTCCGGCGGACTTGGCCGCGTCGAAAACGTGTGCCTGCTGCATGAGGTTTACGAACAGAACCCCCGCGAACGCGCCAAAGATCATAATACCTTCAAGCGCGAGGTTGATGATGCCGCTTCGCTCGGAGAACACGCCCGCGAGCGCCACGATCATAAGCGGGACGGCGAAGAT
>CAMEHJ010000128.1 GCA_945917385.1 uncultured bacterium | reverse complement strand
TTTAAAACCGGCTTGACAAATACCCGGAGGGGGTATATACTAAAAATACCCCACGGGGGTATGCTGAAACGGAGCTGATGATATGGAATGCTGCTGCGAAAAGCACACAGTCAGAACAGAAGAGGAAAAAAAGCGGCTTCTTAACCGCCTTAAACGCATAGAGGGGCAGGTGCGCGGCCTGCAGGCAATGATTGAAAAGGACGCCTACTGCAACGATATCCTTACGCAGTCTGCCGCCGTCGGCGCGGCGGTCAATTCCTTTAACCGTGAGGTACTGTCCGGGCATATCCACGGCTGTGTAGTGCGCGATATTCGTGCCGGGGACGAAAAGGTTGTGGATGAGCTGCTTATCACACTGCAAAAGCTTATGAAATAACGGAGGAAGCATGAGACAATATAATGTAACCGGGATGAGCTGTGCCGCCTGCTCCGCGCGGGTGGAGAAGGCGGTGTCGGGGCTTGACGGCGTTACGTCCTGCGCCGTGAACCTGCTGACAAATTCCATGAGCGTCGAGGGCACGGCGCCCAGCGCTGAGATCATTGCGGCGGTTGAGGCCGCAGGCTACGGCGCAAGCGAGAAGGGCGCGTCGAAGAGCACACCGTCCGACAATGAGGACGCGCTTATCGACAGAGAGACGCCCGTTCTGAAAAGACGGCTGTATGCGTCGCTCGGCTTCTGGCTGATACTGATGTATTTTTCGATGGGGCATATGATGTGGGACTTCCCGCTGCCGCCGTTTTTTAACGGAAACCATGTGGCGATGGGATTGCTGCAGCTTCTGCTTGCGGGAATCATCATGGTTATAAACCAGAAATTTTTTGTAAGCGGCTTTAAGGGACTTGCAAATCGCGCGCCGAATATGGACACGCTTGTTGCCGTCGGCTCGGCGGCGTCGTTGGTGTGGAGTATTTATGCCCTCTTTATGATGACCGATGCACAGGTCCACGGCGACATGGAGAGAGTGATGATCTTCATGGACGAGTTTTATTTTGAGGGCGCTGCAACAATACTGACGCTGATAACTGTGGGCAAGATGCTTGAAGCGCGCTCAAAGGGCAAAACCACGGACGCGCTGAAGGGGCTTATGAAGCTTGCCCCCAAGACCGCGAACGTAATTCGGGACGGACGCGAGACGCAGGTGCATATATCGGAGGTTAAAAAGGGCGATATCTTCACCGTGCGTCCCGGAGAGAGCATCCCCGTGGACGGCGTTGTCATGGACGGCATGAGCAGCGTGGACGAGTCTGCGCTGACCGGCGAGAGCATCCCCGTGGATAAAGCGCCGGGAGACACCGTCTCCTCTGCAACGCTGAACCGGTCGGGCTTTATCCGCTGTGAGGCGACAAGAGTGGGCGAGGACACCACGCTCAATCAGATAATAAAGCTTGTCAGCGAAGCTTCTGCCACAAAAGCGCCTATCGCCAAGGCTGCGGACAGGGTCGCCGGGGTGTTTGTGCCGGCTGTCATGGCAATCTCGGCGGTAACGCTCATAGTGTGGCTGCTGCTCGGCAGGGGCTGGGGCTACGCGCTGGCGCGCGCGATAGCCGTGCTTGTGATAAGCTGTCCTTGCTCGCTGGGGCTTGCGACGCCTGTTGCGATTATGGTCGGCAGCGGGATGGGCGCGAAAAACGGAGTGCTGTTCAAAACCGCCGCCGCGCTTGAGTCGGCGGGAAAGCTTGAATACGTCGTCCTCGATAAGACGGGTACCGTGACTGCCGGAAACCCGGAGCTTACGGACATTGTCCCGGCCGAGGGCGTTGACGAAAGAAGCCTTCTGGAGCTTGCCGCCGCCGTCGAGTACGGCAGCGAGCACCCGCTTGCCCGCGCCGTCATTTCCGGCGCTGCAAGCCGCGGGGTCGAGCCTGTTCCCGCGGAGAGCTTCACGGCGCTTCCGGGAAGCGGGGTAAGCGCGCTCATAGACGGCAAAGCCGCTCTCGGCGGCAGTCTGAGACTTATGGAGGAGAAGCTAAAGGTTCCGGAGTCTCTCAAAACCGCGGCGCAGCAGCTTGCCGAAAACGGCAAAACCCCGATGTTTTTTGCCCATGACGGCAGACTGATGGGCATTATCGCCGTGGCGGACGTCATAAAGCCCGACAGCCCCGAGGCGGTACGCCAGCTCAAAAACATGGGAATCCATGTGGTTATGTTAACCGGAGACAATGAGCGCACCGCGAAAGCCATCGGTGCCCAGTGCGGCATTGACGAGGTAATAGCGGGAGTTTTGCCGCAGGGCAAGGCGGACGAGATAGCAAAGCTCTGCAAAAAGGGCAGGACCGCCATGGTGGGCGACGGGATCAACGACGCCCCCGCGCTGACAACGGCGGATGTCGGCATCGCCATCGGCGCGGGCGCGGATATCGCGGTGGACGCGGCGGATGTGGTTTTGATGCAGGGCGGGCTTACAAGCGCGGCGGCGGCGATAAGGCTGAGCCGTGCAACGCTCAGGAATATACACGAGAATCTTTTCTGGGCATTCTTCTATAACAGCGTCGGCATCCCCATTGCGGCGGGCGTGCTGTCGGGGCTCGGCGTGGTACTCAACCCCATGCTTGCCGCCGCGGCGATGAGCCTGTCAAGCTTTTGCGTTGTGACGAACGCGCTGAGATTAAACCTGTTTGATATGCACGACGGCAGCCGTGATAAAAAGATAAAAACTAAATCAAAAAAGAATAAGGAGAGTAAAAAAATGGTCAAGACAATGAAAATCAAGGGCATGATGTGCCCGCACTGCGAAGCAACGGTAAAAAAGACGCTTGAGGGAATCGAAGGCGTCGAGAGCGCGGAGGTCAGCCATACCGCCGGCACCGCAGTCGTCACCGGCAATGTATCCGACGATGTGCTCAAGTCCGCCGTAACCGCCCAGGGCTACGAAGTAACCGGAATCGAATAAAGCAAAAGCCGTGTATCCTGTTTTTCGGATACGCGGCTTTTACGTTCAGAGTATGTAAGAAAATATTACGACCCAGCCGAGGATGAGCATGATCAGCATACCTATCTTTCCGGGCTTTTTAACGCTCAGCGGTGTGATGTAGCAGAGCCCCACAACAAGCTGAAGCGCGGTGTACGCGTAGGGAAGTGCCGCACCGAGCGGCTTTGAAAACGCGAGCAGCGCCGGCATGAGCAGCGCCGAGGCGGTTATCGGCAGGCCGGTGTAGGCTTCGCGTTTTTTGTCGGTGGTTTGCTGACGTGTTTCCTCTGTCACGTTGTAGTAGCCGAGCCTTATCAGTCCGCACAGCGTGAATAGCCCTGCGATCATAAGCTGCCACCACCTTGTCGCGCCGACGGAAAAACCGATAACGGTCGGCAGAACGCCGAAGCAGACAACGTCGCACAGCGAGTCTATCTGGATGCCGAAGCGCTTCTCGTCGGCGGTGCGGTCCTTTTTTGTGCGGGCTATCTTCCCGTCGAACATATCACAGCCGCCCGCGACGATAAGGCAGATGGCAGCGCCCGTAATGTTGCCCGAAAACGCGAAAAACATCCCAAGCAGGGACGACAGCAGACCGCAGTATGTAAGAATTACCGTGTAGTTATAAAAACCTATCAAGGCGTCAGACCCCCAAATTTTGAACTGTTGTATATTTTAGCACATTCAAAAAATAATGTAAGAAGAAATATTCTTAAAGAATACTTAAAAATCCTTAAAGAACCACAGAGAAAACCGCAAGCAGGAAGATGAGCATAAAGATATTGACTAACAGGAAGCAGCGCATGATCGCGCCTGCGTCGGCGCCCTGTGCGGAGGAATAGAGCTTCAGGCTGATAAGGCTTGCGAGGCTTGCAACCGGCGTTCCGAGACCGCCGATGTTTACCCCAAGCAGAAGCTCACGGGCGTTTTCGGTAAAGCCGGAAAGCAGAAGCGCGGCGGGCACATTGCTTATCACCTGACTCGTCAGCGCGGCGGTGACAAGCTCACGCCCTTGCAGAAGTCCGCTCAGCGCATCGGCAACGGCGTCAATACGGGCAAGATTCCCGGAAAAGACAAAGAAGCATACAAAGCTCAAAAGCAGCATAAAATCCGCGCTTTTGAGTCTCTTCCTGTCAAAAACGGACAGTGCTGCCGTGAGCAGCGCCAGCATGACAGCCCAGCTTATGACGCGCACCACGACCAGAAGACACACGAGAAACAGCACAAGATACAGCCGCATGAGGCGGCGGTCGATAAGCGGCCTTTCTCCGAGTGACACCCGGACAGCCGCGCGGGGCAGACGCAGGCACAACAGAAGCACAAGCACAAGCGATAAAAGCCACAGCGGCAGTACCGCCGATACAAACTCTCCTGCGCTCATATCATAGAACGAATAGAGGTACAGGTTCTGAGGATTGCCGACGGGCGTGAGAACGCTGCCCAGATTTGCGGCGACGGTCTGCGTCACAATGACCCAAACAAGGGACTTTTCCTCGTGCGCCATGCCGAGCACGACGATGCTGAACGGTACAAAGGTCAGAAGCGCAACGTCGTTTGTAATGAGCATCGCGGAGAAGAAGCTGAGCGCGGTGAGCGTAAGTCCCATGGCGCGGACGGTTTTTGTGCGTGTGCAGAGACTGTGGGCGAGCGCGGAAAACAGACCCGCCTCCCGAAGC
>CAMEHJ010000127.1 GCA_945917385.1 uncultured bacterium | reverse complement strand
CAAATGTGCAGGGCAGTTTTTACGGAGCGGATTTTTGCCCGGACGAGGCATTGACTGCAGTGAAGCCTTCCCGGCTTTACAAGGGCAATAACGAAGTCCGGACGGAAATCTGCCCGTAAAAACCGATGAGGGTTCGACTCCCGTTGGACTAAGCAAAGTTTTTTTCATTATATCACCGTTTTTGTCCTCTGTACAGTATAAAAAGTGCTCCCTCCGTCCGGGGCTTGCTTATTGCGAACGGGAAAAAGATGTGATAAAATAATACGATTACAAAAATGAGGAGCACTATGTTTACCGGATTTACCAAACAGGCGGGCGACTTTATGTGGGAGCTTGCCTTCAACAACGAAAGACCGTGGTTTATGGAGCACAAGGCGCAGTTTGAGGAGCTTGTGAACACACCGATGAAGGCGCTCGCCGCCGAGACGGCGGAGCTTATGCGAAAGCGCTGTCCGGAGCGGGAATTGTGTATGCACGTCTCGCGCATCTACCGCGACGCAAGACGGCTGTTCGGCCGCGGCCCGTACAAGGATCACCTCTGGTTCATGATATACGACGAGACTGTGAAAAACGCGGGACCCGTGTTCTTCTTCGAGTTCGGCAAGGGCGAGTACGGCTACGGCATGGGCGTTTACGACGCGACAAGCGCCCAGATGGAGGCTTTCCGGAAAATGGTGGACGCAAACCCCGCCCGCTTCGAGCGGCTTGCCGAGTCGATAGAGGGAAGCGAATTTACCGTCCACGGCGAGGAATATAAGCGAAAAAAGGCAGAGCGCGGCGGCGTCATCGGCAAATGGTATAACCGCAAGCGCATCTATGTGAGCTTTTACCGCGACTTTGACGGCACCGGGCTTGAGGCGGATTTTCCGCAGAGGCTGTGCGACGCTTTCATGCGTCTCATGCCCATGTACGACTATTTCACCGAGTTCTACAACGCCGCGCCCCCGGCAGAAAGGAAGCGCTGACATGGCGAGAGTGACCGTAATTATGCCCGCGTACAACGCGGAGAAGTTTATCGAGGCGTCCGTGCGCTGTGTGCTGAATCAGAGCTTTTCGGATATCGAGCTTATCGTTGTCAACGACGGCTCCACCGACCGAACGGGGAAGATTCTGGAGGCCCTCGCCGCGGAGGATTCACGCCTCACGGTTCTCAATGTGACTAACGGCGGCCCCGCCCGCGCGAGAAACCGCGCGCTTGAGACCGTCAGGGCAGGGTCGGAGTACATTATGTTCGTGGACGCGGACGACGAGCTGCTGCCCGACGCGATAGAGTACGCGGTAGGCGGCTCGCGCGACGCGGACCTTGTGTTCTTCGGCTTCTCCATCGTGAACCCGGACGGCACAGAAAGGCATTACTTTGAGTCGGAGCGCCACATCAACAGCGCAAACTTCGGGGAAAATCTCCCCGACCTCTACAAAGCAAACCTCTTAAACCAGGTCTGGGGCAAGCTGTTTCGGGCAAACCTCATCCTTGACAACGGCCTGTCGTTCTGCGACTACCGCTGGGGCGAGGACAGACTGTTCATCTACGACTGTCTTGACATGGCCTCCACCGGGACGGTGCTGCCGGAGTGCAAGTACCGCTACATCATGCACCCCGGCGAGAGTCTCATCACGAAGTTTTACGACAGGAAGCTGCGCGTGTGCATCGAGTCCGACGCGCATATGGAGCAGATATGCTTCCGCAACGGCGTGAAAGACGAGGCAATCTTCAAATATATGTTCGCAAAGAGCGTCTTTTCCTGCATCACGACCCTGTTTGCGAAAAACTGCACCCTCACCCACCGCGAAAAGCGCGAATATATGCGAAACCTTTTGTATAACGAGCACGTTCACCGACGCTGTGACGGGGTGTTCGGCGGCTTCGCGGTGAACTTCCTGTGCGCGGTGGTACGGACGAGAAACATCACGCTGAATCTGTTCGTGTTCCGCATGGTCGCCCTTGTAGGCAAGCTGGCGCCTAAGCTGTTCATGGCGATAAAGCATAAGAAGTAAGAGGTTGTGCGAATATTCCGCGGGAGGCTCTGAATGAAATCGGAATCAAAACTCACATTCTTTGAAGCGGCCGCCATTATCGTCGGCCACGGCGTCGGCGCGGGCATACTGTCAGTTCCCTACCTCGCCGCGCACAACTCCCTGCGCGAGATACTGCTGATAATCGCGCTGTGCTATGTCATAAACCTGCTTCTGCACCTGCTTATCGCGGAGCTGAGCCTGAATAACGGCGGGGCGCAGTTTGTAAGCTGCTTCAGAAACGAGCTGTTCTCCGGCAGCGTGGGCAAATTTCTCACCTGGGGCGCCTTTGTTCTGCTCGCCGTCTCCGTCATCGTCAGCGTGAGCGCGTTTCTGACAGGCGCTGCGGCGGTTTTCCGCTCATGGTTTGGTATGCCGGACTGGGCGGGGATGCTGCTGTTCTACGTTCTGGGCGCGGGGGTCGTGTTCTTCGGGCTGAAGCTTGTCGGTATCTGCGAAAAGATAGCCGTCGCGTCGATGATAGCGGTCATTTTTGTGCTGCTCGGCGCGGTGCTTTCTCAGGGGACGCAGCCGCTGCCCCTGGGCTTTCACGGGATGAATAACGCGGTGGCGCTCTTTGGTATGGTGTCGTTCTCGCTGTCGGCGGTCATGTCAACGCCGCAGGTCGTGAAGGGTCTCGGCGGGAATGCGCGGCGGGTGCGCCTGTCCATCGCGGCGGGGCTTGGCATAAACGCGGGGCTTATCCTGCTCATCACGCTCACGACGCTCCTCGGCGTCGGCAGCGCCGTGACGGAGGACGGCGCGCTCGTTGACCTTGCGGGAAGACTCGGAAGCTGGGCGGGGGTTATCGGCTATCTCTTCACGCTGCTCGCACTGGCGACCTCGTTCTGGGCAAACACGCTGAATCTGCGCGATATCGTGTCGGAGCAGCTCGGCTGGCCGCTGAAAGTGAGCTGGCTTGCGGTGACGCTGCCGTGTCTTGCGCTGGCACTGCCGGGGCTGAACAGCTTTGTCGGCTTCACGCGCTTTGCGAGCATAATTCAGGTCGTCACGGGGCTTGGAATCATCGTCGCGTATGACCGCTCAAGGCGTCGCTGCGGCGCGTCTCCCCTGCTCGGCCGCTTTGGGGAAAGACCGTATCAGGCGCTTATCGCGGCGTGTACTCTTCTTGCGACCGTCGGCGCGGTTCTGCCCGTTAAATAAGGAGAAAAAGATAAATCAATATGAAAAGCAAAACCACAAGGGCGCTCGGCATAGGCTCTGCCGCGCTGGCGCTGTCCTCACTGTTTACCGGTGAGCTGTATAAATACACCTTCTGCCGCGACATCGGGCTTTTTAAGCTCCTGCCGGAGAGAAAAAAACACGACGAGGGCTATTACGCCCTGCGCGACGGCACGGCGCGGAAGCTGCGCGAGGCGCGGTGCATTCGCCGCTCCATCGTCAACGCCGACGGGCAGACGCTCAGGGGCTTTTACTATCCCTGCGGCGAAAAGCCCGGCAAGAAGGTAGTCTTTATCGTCCACGGCTACCGCTCCGAGCACGCGGAGACTGCCGGTATGTACCTCAACTACTACCACAGCCGCGGCTTTGACCTCTTCTGCTGCGACCACGCGGGGCACGGCGAGAGCGACGGCAGGCTCATCGGCTGGAGCGTCACGGAGAGCCGCGACTGTCTGCTGTGGCTCGGTGAGCTGGAGACGTGGCTCGGCGGAGACATTCAGGTCATACTGCACGGCTTCTCCATGGGAGGGGCGAGCGTGCTGAAAATGAGCGACCGCTGCGGCGATGCGGTCAAATTCATCATCTCGGACAGCGGCTTTTCGGACTTTGACAGGCTGGCGAAGAAGAAAATTTCCGGAATGTATGCGCCGCTTCGCGCGATCAACTGCGTTGTCGGCGGCTACGACGTGCGCGATGCGGATGTGCGTCCCAATCTTTCCCGCAGCCGTAAGCCCATCCTCTTTGTCCACGGGAGACTCGACCCGACCGTGCCGTTTTACATGGGGCAGGAGCTTTATGAGCATTACCAAGGCGAGAAGGACTGCCTGTTCACGGATGACGCGAGGCATATCGAGACGATGTATCTCCACCCGCGCGAGTACATGGAGAAGATAGACGCGTTTATCGAAAGGTACATAAAATAAACGCCGTATTAAACGGACGCCCCCGGCAGCTTTAGCTGCCGGGGGTGCTTGCTGATAAACGGAAAGTGCGTCGCGCAGACCACCCTGTCGGCGGTGATGCTGCCTTTGTCGATCACGGCGGTGCGGTCTTTTATCTCGCGGACAAAGGTGTTTTCACGGATGTTAAGCCCCGCCGCTTTTCAGAAGCTTTGAGTATATAAGACCGTGCTGCACCGTTATCTTCGCCGTGGTGTTCTGCGTGTTCTCTCCGTAGATGCGCCTCTTTTCAGCGAGAATGTATTTTATGCCGCTTCGGCGCAGAAAATAGGCGGTTTTGAATACTGATACCGAATAAAGAAAAACCTTACCGACTGCTCTTTCCGATTTCGGAGACAGTTAATCAGTAAGGTTTTATTAGTAGGTCTGTTTTTACAAAATTATTCCCACTCGTTGTTGGGCATCATATTTAACGGATTTTGCTTCATAAATT
>CAMEHJ010000126.1 GCA_945917385.1 uncultured bacterium | reverse complement strand
AACCAGCACCCTCGCTCCGTCCGGGTTATTCTGATTTTCGACGGTGCATTTGCTGTGCAGTCCGTGCAGGAAGGATAAGTCATAGCAGCTTTCGGTAAACAGCTTGCTTTGAACTTCATCCACAAAGCCGTCATCCACCAATGCTCCGCGAAAGCCGCCGCTGTATTCCCCGCTTGAATTTCTGTCCCAAAAGCGCAGAGTGTAGTCCCCGTCGCTTACGGGATAATAAATTGAGAAATCCTCAGTACCGTCGCTGAATAAAAGTCCCGCCTTGCGTCCGAAGCTGCCGAACATTGCGGACGGATAATTCCAAACAGAGTAGTTCCAGGCATTTCTGGTGACCCCCTCCGGGTCAAGCGTAAGCCCCTCGTTTTCTTCCAGCCAGCTTACAATGCTCATGTAGCCTTCAAAGGCGGCGGGAGTTGTCCAATGGTGGTCGGTTTTATAGAAGCTCTGTTCGTACTCAAGCCCGCTCTTCCCAGGGATATCCCGCAAGTCAAGGCAGGACACATTATAGTGTCTGAGCCATGCCAAAAGGGTATCCGCCTCCGAATAGTAGCTGTTATAGGGCAGGCCGATATAGCGCACTTCCTCCGGTGCCACCTTCATCGGGGTAATGACAACGCCGCATTTTGCACCGTTTTGTGCAGCGAAGTCTTTAAGCAGGCGGAAATTGATCGCGATTTTCCGCTGGTCGTCTCCAAAGCCCGCGAAGAAGTTGCCCTTGTGCAGATAGCCCAGCTTATCTCTGATAACATCCATGTTGTTGAGTTCATGTTTACCCATGGCTTTCTGAAAAAGACCGTATGCCTCCACAATCTGCCGGCGCAGCGGAACATTTTCACCGACGAATTCTTCGGTATCGTCGATAATCCCCGCAAGCTCCGTCTCGTTGCTCAAATCGTGTTCAAGCTCGTCCATGTTCCGAACAGAGGTGAAAATACAGCATACCGAGAACGAGAGCCATACCGTCAGCAAAACAATGCCCGCAATATTAACATGGTTTTTCAGGAAAGGTTTCATAAGGTAAGTCCTCGGTCCGGGCCGTCAGAAGTTAAAGTAGATAAATGGGTTATAGTCGCTGCGCACAAGATAAATAACGCACACGGAAAAAAGCGCCAGCATAGCCGGTGCATACAGGGCCGAAAGCTTCGGCATTTTCAGATGAAATTTTTGAAGAATACGCTCTGCCCGCTCATAAAGCATTTCGGGCGGGATACAGGCGAGAACGGAGAGCAGGAACCAAAGCCAGTTTTCGCGCAGGAACATCAGCGCCGCGGCGCTGAAAAAGCCGTTATGGTTCAGCATAAACATATTCGCTGCGTATTCCGCGAAGCAGTACAGGTTGTCCGCCCTGAAGAGTACCCAGCCGAAATTGACAACGAGCAGCAGATAAATATGCCGCCATGCCCTGCCCTTTCCCGGCCAGTGTTCAAAGTCCGTAATTCGCTCAAACAGCGAAAACAGAAAATGCCATATACCCCAGAGGATGAAGGTCCAGTTCGCCCCGTGCCAGATGCCGGTGCAGAGCCAGACGATGGCGAGATTTCTCACCATTAGGTCCGCGTTTTCGGTGCGCGAGCCGCCAAGCGGAAAATACAGGTATTCCCTGAACCACCGGGTGAGGGAAATGTGCCAGCGCCGCCAGAAGTCATTGAGCGACTCGGCAATGTACGGGTAGTTGAAGTTTTCGCTGAAGGAAAACCCGAACATTGCGCCAAGGCCGATCGCCATGTCGGAGTACGCGGAGAAATCCAGAAAAAGCTGAAGCGAATACGAAGCCGAGCCGAGCCACGCGAGCGACGCCGGGACAAGGTACTGCGTGTGCCACAGGTTTGTGACAGAAAACACATGGTCGGCAACGGCGCCCATGCTGTTTGCAAGCAGCAGCTTTTTCGCAAGACCCACGACAAAGCGGCACAGTCCGACGCAGAAGCATTCCGCGTTCTCCTTACGGTGCAGAAGCTGCTGCTCGATTTTGTTATATCTGACAATAGGCCCCGCGACAAGCTGCGGAAACAGGCAGATATATAATGCCAGACTAAAAGGATTACGCTGCGTCTTTGTTACCCCTCTATATACATCAATTACATAGGACATTGCCTGAAAGGTAAAAAAGGAGATGCCCAGCGGAAGCATGATTTTAGGCACATCGAGCACCCTGCTTCCCGCCGCGCCGTTTATTACAGACACCGTGAAGTTCAGATATTTGAACACGAACAGCATCCCGATGTTGAAGCAGAGCGCCGTAATCAGTGCGGCGCGGCGCAGTCTGCCGGATGCCTTTCCGCTGCCGGAGAGCAGTCCGAACAGGTAGTTTGCAGCGCACGACAGCAAAAGCAGGAGAATATTTTTCGGCTCTCCCCATGCGTAAAACACAAGGCTTGCCGCGAGAAGGAGGCCGTTGCGTACACCTACGCCGAGTCTGCCCACCGTGTAGTACAGCAAGACGACCGCGGGCAGAAAATAAAACACAAATACAACGCTTGAAAACAGCACGCAGGCGGCCTCCTCTCTCAGTAATATTTATACCTTTATACCGGCACGCTCTCGCCGGCGCCGAGTAGCTTTCCCGTGAAGCCGGGGGCCTGAAGCAGCTCCTCGCGGTTCACAATTTCATAGAGATTGTATCGTATATCGCTCTTGCTCAGCTCCAGCACATACCCGTCAAAGTCCAGCGTGAACTGCTGCGGAAGCTTTCTGAGGTCCTTGTCGGCAATGCGGATATGCGTATAGTTTATGTCCTCAACGCGGACGGTGTCTCCGTTGTCCATGATGAATTCGCGCCCGACCTCGACACGCGGCAGCTTTCTCTGGGACTTTTTGAGCGGCCGGAGTCTCTTCTGGATATTGACCGACAGGTCCGAGAAGGTGCTGACCGAGGGCTGCATGATATTGCTCATGCTGTGGTGTCTGTCGTAAACGATCTGGCTGTAATTACTTCTGTCCTCGTCGTCCGCATCTTCAATGTGCAGACCGTACTTCCAGCCCTCTTTGACCTTTGCAACGCTCGCCACAGAGCATTGCAAACGCGCGAAATATTCCCTGTCCTTTATCGCGACATATACAGGCGCGTTCTCCTGCACGCTGACCGGCTCCGGCAGGATAACGGCAAGACCGTTTTCGGAGATATCCGCCGTCTGCCCCTGAATATTCCCAAGCCCGGAGCTGAGCTCAACCGGCAGTTTTACCCTGAACCGGTCGCCCGTGCGGAGGTTTCGTCTTCCCATTACAAACAGCAGCGCCATAAACAGGTTGAAGCCGTTTACAAGCAGCCAGTACAGAACCACCGCGCCGCCGTAGTTCTGGTATATTATCACGTCTCTCACGCAGAGTACCAGCGCATAGAGGTTGAACAGCAGCAAGATGAAGTGCGGCAGCCCCAGCAGCAGATCTCCGCCGCTGTCGGCAGAGCGGGATTTGTCGGTAACGTTGAATTTTTTCAGCTTGATGAACAGTGTTTCCGCCAGAATAGGCAGAATGAGATACGGGAAAATAATCGTGTCAATGATGTTCGACCAGCGGTAGGAGCGAATTTTGCCCGATGAAGCTTTAAGCGCGGAGTTATAAAGCAAGAACGAGGGCAGCCATATGATCAGCAGGCTCTTCAAATCGCATATCATCACCGGAATATGGAACACCACGAACAATATGGGCGCTAAAATGTATATAAAGCGCCGCAGGAAGGTGAACCAGTACAAAAAGGCCGACAGATACGCGATTTTTGCCCTGAACCTGAGTCCGGAATTGAATATGACCCGGGTGCGGCGCATGGCCGAGATGCAGCCCCTGCCCCAGCGCTCTCTCTGTTTTATCAGGCTGTCGAAGTCATTGGGCGCCATACCGTGCGCAGCCACCTTGTCGATAGCGTAGCAGGTAAAGCCCGCCGCCTGAATTTTGATGCCGGTCTCGAAATCCTCGGTAATGCTCCCGGTCGATATGCCTCCGACCGCGTCCAGCGCCTCCCTTGAAATCAGCGTGTTGGAGCCTGCGTAGATGGGTGCGTTGGCGCGGTTTCTGCCGATGTTGATCTCACGGAAGAAATAGTCCTGTTCGTTGGGGATACGGCTTTCGCTGTACAGGAAATATTGGAACAGGTCGGGGTTATAGAAGCTCTGGGGCGTCTGGATGAAGCCCATTTTGAAGTCGGGGTCAAGCTCCTCCTCCGTACGCTCTCTCCAGCTTCCGTCCTCGTCCTTCTTATAGCGCGGCAGGAACATATACGGCACCGTCTCAAGGAGAAACTGTGAGGTCGGAATCATATCCGCGTCGAAGGTGGCCACATACGGAGAGGCGGTTTTTGAAAGGGCGTTATTGAGATTGCCTGCCTTTGCGTCCTTATTATCCTCCATGCCGAGATACCCGACGCCCATCTCTTCGGCAAGCTTTGCCACCTCAGGGCGGTTTCCGTCGTCGCAGAGGTAGATATGTACCTTGTTCAAATCCGGGTACTTCATATACTTGCAGCCGTTGACGGTCTTGTAAAGCAGCGAGACTTCCTCGTTGTGGGTAGCTATCAGCACATCCACATCCGGGTACAGCTCATACGGGATCTCCGGCTTTTCCGGCACGACCATGTGGCTCATATCCGAGTAGTGCAGAAATGCCTC
>CAMEHJ010000125.1 GCA_945917385.1 uncultured bacterium | reverse complement strand
GTACATGGCCTTGGGACCGCACATGAATACGGAATATCCGCCTTCGGGGGCGTACTTTTGAATCAGCTCCGCCGTGATGAAGCCGTGCTCGAAGCCTTCCTTCACATCCTCAGACAGCACATGAACAACCTTCACCCTGCCGCCGGAGCGTGCGGCAATCGCCTCGATCTCATCCTTCAGCAGTATGCCGTCAGCCGTGCGGGAGCCGTAGAGGATAATCATGCTGAAGTCCTCGATACCGTCCGCAATGGCGGCGGCCATGGAGTAAAACGGCGTGATGCCGGAGCCGCCCGCGATGGCGATGACGGTTTTCTCGTCGCGCAGATCCTGATAATAGAAGTCGCCCAGAGGACCGGAGATATCCACCGCGTCGCCTTCCTTCCAGTTATCCAGAATATAGGCGGAAGCGTAGGCGGGATCGGTGCGCTTGATAGTCAGCGTGTAGCTTGTGTTCATTGTTCCGAGAGCGTCCTTTGGGCAGGAACGAATGGTGTAGGGCTTATGCACCAAAGCGCCGTCAATATTCAGCGAAACGGAGACATACTGGCTGGCGCGGAAATATGCCATCTCCGTTGTGCCGCGCTCGGCATCGGGCACCAAAGTGAAGCTTTTGGCGTCTCCGTGCTCCTGTATCTTTGCGATACGGCAGTGCTGCACAGCTGGGTGCAGGCGCTTTGCCAGAATATTGGGGCCGTAAACGGATTTAGGCAGGGTATCAGGCGCGGCTTCAATCATCTTGGTGCGTGTTTTCACCTCACCGAGGAAGGGGAAGGGAGTCAGCCCCTTCAGCGCCTTTTTGTCATAGTTGTATTTTGCCATCTTATTTGCCCTCCTTCTTCATGTCCAGAAGCATATAACGGGCCTGCTCCGCACCGGAGAGATAGGCCTGGGAATAGCCGTCCATCTGCGTGCCGTGGCCGCCGACGAAGCGCAGACCGTGAACGGTGTAATCCTCGTGGTGTCCGGACTGAACACGCGGGAACATCCCGTCCCAGCCGGCAGGCTCGTAGCCGTAAACGTCGCCCCTTGGGGTGCCCAGATAGCGCGCCCATGTAACCGGGGACGCCACAACAATTTCCTCAATGTGTCCCTGCAGCCTGCACCCGGTGACTTCCTCATAGCGCTCCACACATTCGCGGGCGATCTTATCTTTGATTTTGAAGTAGTCCTCTTCCGTGACTTTTTCGAAAGCGTTGCCGGTGTAGAACTTTGAAAACTGTATGAAGGCTCTGCCCTCACCGGCGGCGTCGGGAAGGGCGTTCGTCAAAACGGTGCAGGTGATATCGCGGTGCGTCTCGATGCTGTCGGAGGCGAGGTACTGCTTGTGGTTATCGGGGGTATAGCGCATGAAGGTGTCGTAGCTTTTAAGCCCCAGCTCCTCCGCCGAGGCGTCCAGACCCAGATACACGGTAAAGGCGGCCTGCGCCAGCTTCTGTGCGTTCATCATGCGCAGATTACGCTCCGGGATCTCTTTATGCTCCACCATTCTGTCGAACACCACATGTGGCATCAGATTGGAGATGACCCATTCGCAGGGGATGTACTCACCCGATTTAAGCTCAACGCCGTGCACCTTGCCGTCACGCACGTCGATTTTGCCGACCTCGGTGTTGTACCAGATGTCGCCGCCCAGCTCGCGGATGCGCTGGTCAAAGGCAAGGGAGATCTCGTGGCTGCGGTTTTTTGCAAACCACGGCAGATGCGTCAGATACACATAGGTCATAAATGTGTACACGGCAAAGCTCATATTGGTGGAGTCGGCCGCGACATAGGTCCAGTAGGACTCAAAGATTCTCTTCGCCTTCTCCGGCACGCCGATCCTGTCCAGCATTTCCTCGCATGAAACAGGGACCACACGCATAAGGTCATAGTATTTGAGCAGCATTTCCACCTTGGCGGGGGGAGACGGCTCGTTATTATGCTCAGCCAGCCAGTCAACGCCGTCGTGAAGCATGCGCCCCAGTTCCATGACCGTGGTCATGGATTCACGGCTGCCGGGCACCTGACGCTCCATTTCGTCGATAAATTCCTGCACCCCTGCCGGCATGGCAACATTGAAGCCGTCAGGGTCGGTCGCGACGGAAGCGAAGGATTCGTTTACCGCGCACCACTCCACGTCCAGCTTATACCGCTGACTGAGCAGCTTGCGCACGGCGCCCAGAGGTCTGCCGTTTTTGCCGTCGCCCATCTGACAAAGCTCGTGCAGAGTGGCTTCAAACTCGTAATTGCCTCGCTTGAAGCTTGTGGCGCAGCCGCCGGGCAGATTGTGCTTTTCAAGAACAAGCACCTTTTTCCCTTCGGCAGCAAGATAGGTCGCCGCCGACAGGCCGCCGTTGCCCGCGCCGACAACGATCACATCGTAGGCTTTCATAGAATACCTCCTTTAATGTTGGTGGTTATACCAGATAAAAAGAGTTTATCATATTTTTCACAAAAAGGCAATCGAAAGCAATCTGAGGTAATAACAAAAAATGAAGAGCATATTTGGGGAAAAATAACAAAACCTCCTGTGACACGCAGGGAACGCCGGAGCTTTGCCGCATAAAAAATCCCCCCTGTGCGAAATCGTCACAGGGGGGGATGATGGGCGTATACATATTATGAAAAAGCGTTCCGCGCAATTATTCAAAAATATCTCCGCAGGGAACGGACTGTGTGCAGTTTCATTATTTTACTCACGCGTCACGCGAACCGTCGGCAGGGAATAGGTATCAGTCCTCGCGGTATTTTCTTTCCAGCACGCTTACGCCCTGAAGCAGCAGACGGCGGACACAGTCGGCGGCCTTCTGCTCGTCCTTTGCCTCGATGCATTCAAGCAGCTCCTTGTGCATATTTGCTGCCTCGTGAATATCCACGGCCTGCAAAGAGTAGTGACGGGCGATAAGAGTGAGCAGCACCGGCTCGAAAGCCCGGAACAGCATGGAGAAAATGCTGTTGCCGGAGGCCTGAGTCAGCAGATAATGGTAGCGGTATATAAGCTTCGGCAGCTCCACATTCTCGCTCTCCAGCCGGTTTGCGATATCCCACATTTCCCGCATGGTGGAAGCATAAATATTAGTGCAGGCTCTGCGGGCACATTCCGTCTCCACCCAAAGCCGGAAATCCATCATGTCCTTGAAAATCGGCTCGTCCAGCTCAACAGACCCGTAATTGAACAGCGCGGACAGGGACTGCGGAGTGGGGTACTTACGGTAGTCGGCAACCACCGTGCCGCGGCGAGGCTCGATTTTGAGAAAACCCTCGCTCTCAAGCTGCAGCACAGCCTGGTGCAGAGAGCTGCGGCTGACGCCCATCTGCTCGGCAATGTCCCGCTCCGCGGGAAGCCGGTCTCCGGGCTGCAGCTCTCCCGACAGGATCTTGCCCCGCAGAAGCTCCGTGATGTTCTCCACCAGCGAGGTGGCAATGAGCTTATCGAATTTAGTCATGTGCCTGGCTGTCTCCTTTTTCGGATTGAGAGGAAATTGGTATGACCATCATATCAGAGTTCCGGCAGCTTTTCAACAAGTAAAAAACTGTTGCTATTTTGTCTAACATTATGATATAATATTGACAAGTTGGTATAACCACCAACATAATAGGGTGGAAGCCAAAGGTCTAAAAATGTTAAGGAGGAATGACAAATGCCCAAATATGATGTTGTGGTGGTAGGCGCCGGCAACGCCGGTATGTCTGCCGCCCTGCAGTGTCAGCTTGCGGGAAAAAAGACGCTTTTGATTGAAAAGCACAACCTGCCCGGCGGCGCGGCGACCAGCTTTCGGCGGGGACGCTTTGAGATTGAGCCTTCCCTGCATGAGCTGTGTGACTACGGCCCCGCGGATAACCCCGGCGATGTGAGAAACATTCTGGACGGATACGGCGTGAAGCTTGACTGGATCGCCTGTAAAGACTGCTTCCGCACAATCAGCACCTACCGGGACGGCGGACACATGGACGTCACCATGCCTGCCGGGATAGGGCCATTTATTGACGCCATGGAGCAGGAGGTGCCCGGCTCGCGCGAGAAGATGGAGAAGCTGTTTGCGCTGTTTCAGGAGGTGCTGGACGGCATTGCATACATAACCGCCTCCAAGGGACACGCGGACTCCAAGGTGCTTCAGCGCGATTACCCCAATATGCTGCGCACCGGCGCATATTCGACCCAGAAGGTGTTCGACGCGCTGAAGCTGCCCCAGCGGTGTCAGGACATTCTCCAGACCTACTGGAGCTATCTCGGCGTTGATTTGGAGCATCTGGCGTTTATCCACTACGCGGCCATGGTGCACAAGTATATCTCCCGCGGAGCGTACATTCCGCACCACACCTCCCATGAATATTCCACCGCCATGATCGAGCGCCTGCGTGAGCTGGGCGGTGATATCTGGTTTAACTGCCGCGCGGAGGAATTTCTGTTCAAGGGGGATAAGCTTTGCGGCGTGCGCACAAACATGGGAGACATAGACTGCGAGTATGTGCTTGCAAACATTAATCCCGACCTGATATACGGCAGGATGATGCCGAAAGAGCTGGTGCCGGAAAGGGAGAAGAAGCTCTCCGCGGCAAGAGACCGCCGCATGGGCGGACGTATGTTCACGGCCTATTTCTGCATGGATAAATCCGCCGAAGAGCTGGGCATCAAGGACTACTCCATCTTCATGGCCGGCA
>CAMEHJ010000124.1 GCA_945917385.1 uncultured bacterium | reverse complement strand
AGCTTGGTAAGCTCCGTCACCTCGCGAACGACGCTGTCCTGACTTCTTGAGGTGACCATCCTGCCCTGATGAAAGGCGAGCGCGCAGAAGTTGCAGCCGCCGAAGCAGCCGCGGTTATGGATGACGGAGAATCTGACCTCCTCAATGGCGGGAACGCCGCCCAGCGGCTCATACATCGGGTGATAGGTGCGCGCATACGGAAGCTCCGCAACAAAGTCAAGCTCCTGCGGCGTAAGCGGCATCGCGGGCGGGTTCACAAGCAGGTATTTGCCGGCGTGCTTCTGGAGCATTGCCCTGCCGCGCACGGGGTCATGCTCGGCATACTCTATGCGCGTGGCGTTGGCGTATTCCGTTTTGCTGTCCCTGACATCCTCAAACGAGGGCAGCATCACCTTGTCAAAGGCGCAGACCTCCGGGTCGCTGACCATGACGGCGCTGCCGCGGATATCGGTCATGGAGGAGATGGGCTGCTTTTTTCTGAGCCTGCGGGCAATCTCAAGATTTGCGTGCTCGCTCATCCCGTAGACAAGCATATCCGCGCCCGAATCGACCAGCACGCTGCGGCGCACCTTGTCCTCCCAGTAGTCGTAGTGCGCAAAGCGGCGCAGAGACGCCTCAAGCCCGCCTATGATAATGGGCGTGTCGGGAAACGCCTCACGCGCGCGGTTTGAGTAGACGATGACCGCCCTGTCGGGGCGCAGGCCGGCTTTCTTTCCGGGGGAATAGAAGTCCTCACTGCGCCGCTTCTTAGCGGCGGTATAGTGCGCGACCATGGAGTCGAGATTCCCCGAGCCGACGAGAACGCCGAGCCGGGGCTTGCCCATGGCGAGAAAAGCGTCGCATGAGTGCCAGTCCGGCTGCGCGAGTACAGCAACGCGAAAACCGTCGCTCTCAAGAAGCCGCGCGATTACCGCCGCGCCGAAGCTCGGATGGTCAACGTACGCGTCGCCCGTGACGACGAGAAAGTCGTACCACCACCAGCCGCGCTCGTGCATCTCGTCCTGAGATACGGGGAGAAAATTTAAGTTTTCATTCATGTTAATCCTCCGTTCCGCCGCCGTGGACGGAACAAACAGAAATGAAATTTCACCCCGGCGAAACGGGGGATTTTTGCCGTCATCGCTGGTTGCCCCGTAAGGGGCGAGGCGATGGGCTTTTAATAATATCAGTGTGATTATTCACACTGATCACCAGTCAGTACAGCTCTCCGAAATACCAGCCGGAGACGCCCTTGTGCTTCACAAAGTAACCGCGGGAGGTACGCTCCACCACACTCACGGTGTCGCCCTCTTTCAGCGGGAGGACATAGTCGGTGCAGTCGTTGCAGTCGGTGTACTCGTCGTTTGTGAAGAGATATTTTGTAAGTATGTCCATCTCGTAGCCGGTGCGCACATGGCGGCAGTGAGAAAATTCCTCTCCGCGCTTCAATACGCGCACTGTGCTGTCGCCCCAGCGGATGTAGTAGGAGCGGCCGCCCTCGGCCTGGTCGTGCATGACGGTCATTTCCGGGAAGTCGTCATAGGCGATGAAGGAGAAATCCTCGCTGAACTTATCGGGGATGATAAGGGCGTTGAGCTGCCCGTCGTCCTTGAGAACGCAGGCGCCGTCAATGCTGATTATCCTTCTGTCACGGAGAATAAGCGGGTTTGCGCAGACCTTATCCGTCCCGTACAGCACCACCGGGTAATGCCCGACGACGACCCACTTTTCAAAGCTGCGGCCGAGGTCAAGAAACCGGTCGCAGCGGTGCAGCTCGTCTGCGGTGTGCTCGCTCAGCGGCTTTGAGGGGTCCACCGCCGCGTGCGCGAAGATGAAGCGCTCCGTCTCGATGGCGTCGGGAAGGCGCTCAAGATACTCCCACTCCGCCTTGAAAAGCGTGCGGAGCTTCGCTTTGCAGCTCGTGAAGTCCTCAATGTCGAAGGGGTTTATTCCGGCGGAGTTCAGCATATCCCAGATAAGACCGCACTTTTTCCACATCACATAGCTCAGCGTGTGCTCGTCTGCTTCCTTTGAGTAGGCGCGGCGGTATATATTGTGCCAGTTGTCGCAGTTGCCGCGTATGACATGGACGTTGCCGTGTTTGCTCATCTCCATGAGAAAGCGCAGTGTTTCAAGGCTCTGCTTCCCTTTTTCAAGAAAGTCGCCGTCGATGATAAGCTCATCTCTGAGCGAGAAGCCGACCTTTTTCAAAAGCGCAATGAGAAAGGGGAGATTTCCGTGAATGTCGGAGATAACGAGTATACGTCTGCCGGGCAGAAAGCTTTTGTATTCAATTTTAGCGGGATAATCAAACATAAACCGCCTCACAGATTATCAAAGCTTCTTTTCCAGAAGCCAGAGCTTCGAGCCGCCGGCGTTTTCATAGCTGAGCTTTTCAAAGCCCCAGTGTGCGTAAAAGTTCAGCGCCGTCTCATTGTCCTCGGAGACGCTGAGCCGTATGGCACGGCGGCCGAGCGCCTCATACCTTGTTATCGCCCGCGCCAGAAGCTGTATTCCGCAGCCGCGTGAGCGAAATTCCGGCTTCAGGTAGAGAAGGGATATCCAGCCGTAGCCGGCGTGCGCGCCGCGTTCGGTGTCGAGGTCCAGAAGCCCTGCGTCCTCGTTATCGACATACGCATGGCAGACGGCTTTACTGTCCGCTGCGTAATGGCGGCAGGCACTTTCAAAATAGGTGTCCCCGTTATAGCCGCGCAGATCCCCGTGCGCTGCGCGCCATGCGTCCGCGTAGCAGGAGGTGTAGTATTCGCGCTGGAGTTTAGGGTCAATATACTCGTCGCGAAGCGCGGGTCCCGTCAGGTTGGGCATAAGCTCCGGTGTTAAATGGGAGGCGTCGTTATAATAATCAACGGAGTATTTTCCGTTTTCATAATAGAGGTGTGCAACGCCGGTATTATTGAATATCGGCAAGGTCTTGACGTCGTTCAGGCTTGTGCCGGTTATCGCCGAGAGAATACAGCGCAGCGTGACCCCGTGCGACACGACGACAATGCTCTCTCCCTCGTGCTTTGCGGCGATCTCACCCAGCGCACGCAGCGCCCTCTCACCGACCTGATGATAATTCTCCGCCCCGTCAAGATGAAAATGCTCAGGGTCGAATACGAACATACGGAAGGTTTCCGGATCGCTGTGAACGACGTTTCCCATAAACGCCGTCTCCCAGGGGCCGACGTTTATCTCACGCAGCCGTTTGTCGGTATGCAGGGGCAGGTCGTGGTATTTCGTTATCGCACCGGCGGTAAGGCGCGTGCGAAGAAGGTCGCTTGAATACAGGGCATCGACCTTGACATCCTTGAACCGCTCTGCCAGCGCGTCTATTTGACGCAGACCGAGCGCGGTGACGTTCCCGTCCCAGTGCCCCTGAAGCATACGGTAGAGGTTGCCTTCGGCCTGCGCGTGGCGAATCAAATAAATTTCTGTCATACTTTGTTATCTCCTGTGCTTGACCATTCAAAAAGAATACAGTATAATATGTAAACGAAATTATTTACTGTGAGGAATGTCCGCTACACATTATAAAGGTTTTTTCGAAAATATACAAGATGTTAGTGGACAGGGTTTGTACGGCTATGGTTAGAGCAGCGGCATTGGTGTCGGGCGACGGGGTTGAGCTCCAGGCAATTCTCGACTCCATGTACTTCAAGGAAATACCGGATTTTGAGCTTGTCGCGGTCATATCCTCCGCAAAGGACGCCTATGCGATGAAGCGCTCACTGAGTGCGGGCGTGCCCGCGTATGTGGTCGATCCGGAGCTTTTTCCCAATAATACGAGCCACAGTATGGCGGTCGCAAACAAGCTGAGGGATATGGATATTGAGCTTGTTATCCTCGCGGGCTACGACAGGCCGCTCGGTGTTATCCCGTATCAGTTCAAAAACCGCATTATAGGCACCTACAACGCACTCTACCCCGCGTTTGAGGACGAGGAGGGGGATATCCAGCGCGCGGTCATCGAGCGCGGAGTGAAGATAACCGGCGCTACCGCTTACTTTGCCGACAGCGACGGGCGCGTGGGGAATATCATCCTCCAGAAGGCCGTCGAGGTCAGACCCGACGACACCCCCGACACGCTCAGAAGCCGTGTGCTCGAGGAGGGCGTGTGGAAGATTCTCTCCGAGGCGGTCACGCTATACTGCGAGCGTAGACTCTCCATCCGCGGCAGCCGCGTTGTAATAGCAAAAGCCGGAAAATAAAATACATACACAATATATACAGCTCCCCCGGACATCAACCGGGGGAGCTGTTTTCAAAGTGCCTTGACTATCTTCCCGTGTATAAGCTTTGCCGCGGAAAGCAGATTTTCTTCTTCGACCTTTACGGTCACGCGGTTTTCACCGAGACTGCCGCCTTTTACCGCAATGCCGTTTGCGCCGAGCAGCAGCACGATTTCCGACAGGACGGAGGCGTCAGCCCCGCGTCCCGCGACCGTGACGCTGTTTTCGCGCCGACTGACGGTTATACCCACAAGCGCGCATCGGGCGCTCTCCGGCAGGAAGCGGACAAGCGAGCCTGCACCCGGGCTGAACGAGCTTAGAAGATGTATGGGGATGTCGTTTGCCATCGCAAGCTCCACGGAGCGCGGGTGCAGTACCTGCGAGCCGCTCTCCGAGAGCGCGAGCATATCCCGAAAATCAATGCAGTCAAGCTTCTTCGCGTCGGAGATAAGGCGCGGGTCGGCGGTGAATATCCCGTCCACATCCGTGTAGATC
>CAMEHJ010000123.1 GCA_945917385.1 uncultured bacterium | reverse complement strand
TTCCGCCCGCGTCAGAGTATGCGTAGTGGATGCGAGCCTGGTCTATCATATGCTCGCGCAGGTAGTTTACGCCCACGTTCATCAGCTCCACCGCGTCGAGCGCGCTTCTGCCGAGATGCGGTGCGCCGCCGGCGTGGGAGGCGATGCCGTCAAAGATGAAGTTTGCGCCCATGATAGCCACATTGCCCTTGGAGCCGACCTCGTTCAATGTGCCGGGATGCCATGTGTAGGCAAAGTCGATATCGTCAAAGCAGCCCGCGCGGGCGATAAACTGCTTTGAGCCTGCGCCCTCCTCCGCGGGACAGCCGAAGAACACGACCGTGCCGTTTTTATTATTTTCCACAAGATAGTTTTTCAGTGCGACAGCCGCGCTGAAGCAGCCTGCGCCCAGCAGGTTATGGCCGCAGCCGTGGCCGGCGCCGCCGGCCTCCACCGGCTCCTGCGTGGGCTGGCCGGCGACCTGGCTGAGTCCGTCAAGCGCGTCGTACTCTGCAAGCAAGCCGACCTTCATCCCGCCGTCGCCGCACTTATAGGTGGCGGTGAACGCGGTGGGGATATTTGCGATGTTCATCTCGATAACGAAGCCCTCGTCCTCAAGCGCCTTGCACAGTGCCGCCGCCGAGCGCACCTCGGCATAGGAAAGCTCCGCGTAGTTCCAGATGTCCGTTGCGAGCCGAACGGTCGTTTCCTCGGTCGCGTCAACTAATTTTGTTACCTGTTCAAGCTGTGTCATCACTTTGCTCCTTTACAGAACCATACTCAAAAATCTCTCTGTTGCCGGGTCGCGCGGGCAGGTAAACAGTTCTTCGGGCGCGGCGTCCTCCTTGATAACGCCGTCGCAGATGAACAGAACCCTGTCCGAAACCTCTTTCGCAAATGCCATCTCGTGAGTAACGATAACGATGGTCATACCGCTTTGCGTAAGTGACTTGATAACCTCAAGCACGCCCTTTACCATTTCGGGGTCGAGCGCGGAGGTCGGCTCGTCAAAGAGCATGACTTCGGGGTTCATGGCGAGCGCGCGCACAATGGCAAGGCGCTGCTTCTGACCGCCGGAGAGCTTGCGCGGATACTCGTCCGCCTTCTCCGTCAGCCCGACCTTCGCTAAAAGCTCCATCGCCTGTTCCCTCGCCTGTGCCTTCGGTACCTTCTTTTCGAGCACGGGGGCAAGCGTGATGTTGTCAATCACGCTCATATTCGGGAAAACATTGAAGTTCTGGAACACCATGCCGATACTGCGGCGGTACTCGCAGATATCAAGCTTTTTGTCCGTGATGTCCGTACCCTTGAAGTACACCTTGCCGGAGGTCGGGGTCTCAAGCAGGTTGAGGCAGCGCAGGAACGTGGACTTGCCGCCGCCGGACGGGCCGATTATAGACACGACCTCGCCGCGGTGAATACTCGTGCTGATGCCCTTCAGAACCTCCAGCTTGCCGAAGCTCTTGCACAGGTTTTCCGTTCTGATGATTTCCTCAGTCACTTACCGTCAGCCTCCTTTCAAGAAGTCTGAGCAGTCTTGAAAGCACAAAGTTCAGAATGAAATAGATGATGCCAACAATCGTCAGCGACTGTATGGCGAGGAAGGTCGCGGACTGGACGGTCTTATAGCTCGTCATCAGCTCGCCCACAAAGAACACGGACGCGAGGGACGTGCCCTTGACCGTGGAGATAAACTCGTTGCAGAGCGCGGGGAGGATGTTCTTCACCGCCTGCGGAAGGATAACGCGGGTCATAACGTGTACGTTTGAAAGCCCGATGGAGCGCGCCGCCTCCCACTGCCCCTTATCGACGGCGTTGATGCCGGCGCGGATGATCTCGGAGATATAGGCGGAGGCGTTTATGACCAGGGCCGTGACGATGCACTGCGTATCGCTCATTTCAAAGGGCATGATCTTCGGCAGCCCTATCCAGAAGAAATAAAGCTGGAGCAGAATAGGCGTACCTCTCAGCACCTCTATGTACACATCGGTGATACCCCGCAGCAGCTTCGAGCGTCCCATTCGCATGAGCGCAACGAGCATACCGAGGAGGGTGCCCAGCGTGACCGTCACCAGTGATATCCACAGTGTGCCTCCGAGACCGGAGATGTAAACCGCGCTGTATTTTTGCCATATTTTAAGCATTGAGGCCATTTTCTATCTGCTCCTGAATTTTAACTTGTTTCGTTTTTCGGAAAATCGCTTATCAGCTTATGCCAAGCGTTGCCGCAAGCTCTGCGCATTCGTCGTACCAAGCTTCAATATTGCCGTTCGCGGTCTGCTCCGCAATGACTTCGTTGACGACCGCCATCAGACTTTCGCCGTCCTTGGGCACACCGACGACGGTGCTGCTGAGCCTGGGGTCGGTGTCGAAGGTGAACTCAGAGACCGTGAGATCGCCGTTTGCCTCGGCATAGAGTCTCGCGGAAGCCTTGCTGACGATGCAGACGTCGGCCTTGTTCTCCGCGACCGCAAGATATCCGTCGGTCATGGCGGAGACGAGTTTAAACTCCTTGCAGGACTTGACCTGGTCGTTGTAGATGCCCTCCTGCACGGAGCCGCTCTGCGTGATGACGACAGCATTTGCAAGATCCTCGATGCAGGTGTACTTGTCCGCGTCCTCAATGCGGGTCAGAAAACCGTAGCCCTCGTCGCTGGTGAGCTTATAGCCGTCGGAGAGGAGCATCGCCTCTTCGCGGGAGGGGGAGTAGGCAATGGCGGAGATCGCCATGTCGTACTTGCCGTCAACCACGCCCGCGAGCACCGCGGTGAACTCCAGCGGAACGATCTTCAGCTCAACGCCGATCTTCTCGGCAATCTTTTTGCCCAGCTCAATGTCCATGCCGACATACTGTGCGTCGCCCTCCTTGGATGGGTCGATGAACTCGAAGGGGGCGAAGTACGGCTCAGTGACCATCTCAATATAGCCCTGTTCCTTGATTTTTGCAAGCCTGTCTTTCGGCTCACTCTTGCTGCCGCAGGCAGCGAGTGCGAACACCATGGTGAGAACGAGCATCAGCGCAACTATCTTTTTCATGTTTTTCATTTTTATATCCTCGCTTTTCGATGGATTTCAAAAGCATTTCCTTTGATGTGTCGCATTATAGCACTACCGCGCTAAAGTGTCAACACTTTATTTCGCTAATTTGATAATTTATTGAAATTTTTTGAGGCGACAAAAAACGGCAGATGTCTACTTATTATAATATATGCAATACCGATACGGTGAGCGGTCAAGGATATACAGACAAAATCAATGGAACGGCTTGTACCGTTCCCTACAAAAATGTGTGATTTTCTTTTTAGGTGGGGCAAAATAAACCCTCTCAGTCGCCTGCGGCGACAGCTCTCCCAAGGGGAGAGCCAAGGAAAGGGAGAAGTGAAACAGAAGAGGCGTCCCCTGCGGGACACAATCCCTCAGTCTCGGCTTACGCCGAGACAGCTCCCTTTTCACAAGGGAGCCTCGATTTTACTGCACCGGAACATAGTGTAAAAAGATAAAATGCGGGGAAAAATAAGCTGATTTTCAATGATTTCATTGAATAATTGTACAATTCAAAAGTATTTATCTCTCAGTCGCATGCGGCGACAGCTCTCCCAAGGGGAGAGCCAAGCTTGTCAAAGTGTGGACTTGTAGACTCTGGGCACGCGCTTGGAGACGGCGCAGAGCAGCTCATAAGGGATGGTGCAGGCGGCGTCGGAGAGGAGGTTAATGTCGTTATGCTCACCGAACACCTCCACCTCGCTGCCGACGTCAACCTCGGGCAGATCGGTGAGATCGACCATACACATATCCATGCAGATATTGCCGCGCTGAGGGGCATAGCCGCCGCCGGCGGCAAACGAGCACTTGTTGGAAATCAGTCTCGGCAGTCCGTCGGCGTAGCCGATGCCGAGCACGCCCATGCGCGTCCTGCGCTCGGTCACGAAGCGGCGGCCGTAGCTCACGCAGGTGCCCGGCTCATAAATTTTGATGGTGCTCACGGTGGTGACGAGGCGCATACAGGGCTTGAGATTCAGCCTGCCGGTATTGTCCCCATAGCCGTAAAGAAGCAGGCCCGGACGCACCATGTCCAGCGCCATCTCCGGGAAGTTCACAACCGCGCCGGAATTTGCGCAGTGGCGGATAGGGAAGCTTATCCCGCCGCGCTCGCGCACCGCGTCGATGACGGAGGTGAAGAGAGTAAACTGCTCGCGCGTGTATTCCTCCGAGCTGACTTCACCGGGGTCGTCGGACACCGCAAAGTGCGTGAACACGCCCTCCGGCATGATGCCGGGGAGACGGCAGGAGTCGATGACGTTCTGCACACCCTCGTCAAAGTGCGCGCCGGAACAGAGAAAGCCGAGCCGTGACATACCGGTGTCGAGCTTGATGTGGATTTTGAGCGTCTTGCCGAGCTTTTCCGCCTCAGCCGAATACTCCAGCGCCTTGGCGAGACAGGTGACGGTCTGGGTGATGTCGTTATTGATGAGGGTGCCGGTGTATTCGTGCGGCGTGTGGCCGAGGATGAGTATGGGCATGGTGATGCCGCCGTCGCGCAGCTCAAGCGCCTCGTCAAGGCAGGAGACGGCGAGATAGTCCGCCCCGCAGCTCTGCAAGAGACGCGCAACCGTCGGCGCGCCGTGGCCGTAGGCGTCCGCCTTCACGACGCCGAGAAACCTGCAGCCTTCGGGGAGGGCTGCGCGGATGGATTCATAGTTATGGCGGAGATTGTCAAGATTGATTTCCGCCCATGTTCTCTTTTGTAAATCGTTCATATTTCTTTCCTTTGTTTTTAATTCAGCT
>CAMEHJ010000122.1 GCA_945917385.1 uncultured bacterium | reverse complement strand
GGGAATGGTCCACTGGCTGTTCTTCCCCGGCTCCGCGCTCATGGGCGCGAGCGGGATCGTCTTTATGATGATAGTCATGTCCTCGCTCGCGGGGATGAAGGACGGGTGGATCCCCATTACGCTCATCCTCGTTTTTGTTCTGTATGTGGGCGGAGAGATCATCAGCGGCATTACCCTGAAGGACAATATCTCACAGCTTACACATATTATCGGCGGCGTGTGCGGAGCGCTGCTCGGCATCAGCATGAGGAAATGAGCATGGAAAAACTGCTTATAAGCGCCTGTCTCGCGGGCGAAAACTGTAAGTACAGCGGCGGGAACAACTTCATCGGGGAAACGGCGCTCGCATCGCTCGGCGATAAGTACGAGCTTGTTTCCGCCTGCCCGGAGGTTATGGGCGGACTGTCTGTGCCGCGCATCCCGTGCGAGAGAATAGGTGCGCGCGTCATGAACGAGCGCGGCGAGGACGTCACCGCGCAGTTTAAGGCAGGAGCCGAGCTGACGGCAGATATCTGCGAACGTCAGGGTATAAAAAAAGCTCTTCTCAAGGAGAAAAGCCCGTCCTGCGGCAGCGGCAGGATCTATGACGGTACGTTCAGTCATACCGTCATCGCCGGCGACGGCGTGACCGCACAGCGCCTTCGCGCCCTCGGCATCGCGCTCTATGGAGAGAGCGAAATTGAAAAGCTTCTATAAGAAACGGTAAAAAAAGGAACGGCACACAGGCCGTTCCTTTTTGCTTGTAAAAAACTTTGCGCTTCCTAAAAAAGGGGACACACCACTTGGCTCTCCCTTTGGGAGAGCTGTCAGCGAAAGCTGACTGAGAGGGCTATGCTCTGCCTACGCGCCCCTCGTCGTCAAAGTACATCACGGGGGACATTCCGCTGACAAGCAGAGCCATGTCGTCCAGCGTCGTCAGGGCGCCGGCGCGGGTGTATTCCTGCTTTATGAGCACCGGGTCGGGGATAGTGCCGCTGACCGCCCAGCTCGGCTTCTGACCGAGAATGAAGCGCTCCAGCCGCTCGTTGAGCGCGGACGCGCTCTCGATTCTGCCGAGCTTTACACCCTTTACATACACATTCACGCCCGAAATGATCTCCGGCGAGGACAGGAGCAGCGCGTCGCTGATTGCTGCTTCTCTGCCGAGCGCGGGGTGCAGACGGAGCGTATAGTGCCGCCGAAGCTCCGGCAAATGCGCCTCACCCCGGCAGATCTCCTCCGCCGCGCTGCGCGCCGCCGCCTCCGCGCATTGAAGCGCCCGGGGCGAATAAAAGCCCTCAAGCACCGTGCCGTCAAGCTCTGCCCGACAGCACAGCGTCAGGTTCGACGCGACGAACATACACAGCGCTGCCGCGAGCAGAATAATTTTTTTCCACATCAAAAACCACCTCCATGGGTTAACATAACTCAACAGAGGGCGCACGTCAACAGCTTCGACAAAACCGGTTAAAACAATCTTTATTCCGCCGCTGCGGCTGCGGGAACGCAGACATCGACGGCGGAGATCTCAAACGCCGTTTTCTCCGTCGGCTGTCCGTCAATAAGCTTTATGTAGCGGCGGCTCTGTATCCTGCCCTCAAGCTTCACGGGCGTGCCCACGCTCCAGCGCGCCGCCTCGCGCGCCTTGACGCCCCAGCAGATGCACGGCAGATAGTCCGAGCGGCCGTAGCTGCGGTTGACGGCGAGCATGAGGTCGCAGATGTCGCGCCCCATGGGGGTGGTTCGGAGATTCGGCTCCTTGCACAGCGTGCCGCGCAGGATGACGGAGTTTTCGTCGTCCGCGTCGCAGAAGAAAAGCTCCTTCGCCAATACCGTGATGACGAGCTTTGCCCCGCCGCCGCGGCGGTTATTATATGTGCGAAGCTGTCCTGTCAGGCAGAGCTTTTCACCCGGCGCGCCGTCGAGCAGCCTGAGCTGACTTTCGCGCACGACAATGTTTATCGTGTCCGTATTGCCCGACAGCCGCCGTATCTCCAGCGGGAAGGTATAGAATTGCTCGCCGCGTCCGGCGTGGGAATAAACCGGCGTGCCGACTATCGTGCCGCAGAGCCGGATGAGGTTGTTTTCGTATGTCATGTCCATTAGTCTGCCGTCCTTTTAGTAAGATGTATTCAATCATATTCACGCCGGACACTTGAATATGACAGGCTGTTTGTGTATAATATTGGCACCGATAATCAAAGGAGAAAAACAAATGGAAATAAAAGAAATACTCGAAAAGTGCGACCACACCCTGCTGAGGGTTGACTGCACGGGAGAAGAGATTAAAAAGCTCTGTGACCAGGCGATAAAATATAACTGCGCAAGCGTCTGCATCCCGCCCTGCCATGTCGCGGGGGCACGCCGCTACGTCGGGGACAGGCTCAAGCTCTGCACCGTCATCGGCTTCCCGAACGGCTACATGACCACGGCGGTCAAGGCCTTTGAGGCCGGCGACGCGATAAAGAACGGCGCCGACGAGATAGACATGGTCATCAACCTCTCCATGGTGAAGGACGGCTGCTGGGTCGATGTCGCAAACGACATCCGCGCCGTGCGCGAGGCGACACGCGGCAAGATACTCAAGGTCATTATCGAGACCTGCCTTCTCACCGAGGAGGAAAAGATTCATATGTGCAAGATCGTCTCCGACTGCGGCGCGGACTTCATCAAGACCTCCACCGGCTTTTCCAAGGGCGGCGCCACGCGCGAGGACGTTGCGCTCATGCGCGCAAACTGCCCGGAGCGTGTCAAGGTCAAGGCGGCGGGCGGCATATCCTCCCTTCAGGACGCGGAGGACTTCATCAACCTGGGGGCCGAGCGGCTCGGCACGAGCCGTGTTGTCAAGTGCGCGATGGAGCTTGAAAACGAGCAGGGCGCACCCGACGAGAAGTATTAATGATTTTAACCCTAAGAAGCGCAGGCTTCTTAGGGTATTTTAAAAAGGGGACAGAGCCATGCGCAGAAAAGACAGAGAGGTAAAGGATTTTGACAGGATCATTGAAATAATCAAAGCGTGCGATTGCTGCCGGCTGGGGCTTGTCGATGAGGGAGAAGCGTACATCGTGCCGATGAATTTCGGGTTTGACACGGCAGACGGCAAGCTGAACCTGTATTTTCACTGCGCGAGTGAGGGGCGGAAGCTTGACCTGCTCGGCAGAAATCAGACCGTCTCCTTTGAGATGGATACAAGCCACGCCCTGACAACAGGGGAGCGCGGCTGCGACTGGTCGTTTAAGTATCAATGCGTTATGGGTACCGGCACGGTGACGGAGCTTGCGGACAGAGACGAAAGGATTTACGCGCTGAACAGAATCATGGCGCACTATTCGGACTGTGACAGCTGGGAATTTGACGGCAGGTATCTGAGCGTCGTGACGATACTGAAGCTCTCCGTCGGGACGCTGTCCTGCAAGGAACACTGATCACAAAAGGCTGTGCAGCCTTCGGCAAATCAGCAACCCCGGCACCGACAGCAGCAGCCACATCGCGGAGAACAGCGGGCAGATCTGCCCCATGAGGTTAAAGCGCATACCGGAGTAATCCCACACCTGCCAGTGCAGGCGGAGATTCACGATACAGCCGGTGAAAAACTCTATGGCCGTGATCGAAGATGCACTCAGAACGCACTGGAGGGCAAACGGAAGCGGCAGCGCTGAGAGGTAATACATGATGCAAAAGCACGTACCGCCGCATACGAGCATCATCCAGTGTGTGCGGCCGCGCCACGCAAGCTCCGTCAATCCGTAGACGAGCGCGCCGAAAAGATATATGAAGAGATATTTCATGACAAGAATCATTATGCGCGGAAAGCGGCAGAAATATAATGAACGGCTGCATGAATAATGCAGAAATATCCTGCATATATAAAAAATACCCTGCACATATAAAAACAGCTTGACAAATGCAGAGAATACTGGTATATTGTTTTAGCAAAACAAAGAAGGTCACGGTGTCCGCCGTCCTCACCCTGCGGCAAAAGGCTTGCAGCGGTTAATATGTACTCTTCCCCCGAAAACGGGGCTATGGTGATATTATGTGCGGATGCTGTGCGTCCGCACTTTTTATTTTTCCGGAGGTGTTAACTATCGCAAACGCTGTCCACCAGATCAACGAAGAGATACTTGACAAAGAGATACGCCTGATTGGCGACGAGGGCGAACAGCTCGGCATTATGTCGGCAGAAGAGGCGCTCAAAATCGCGGCGGAGAAAGACATGGATCTGGTCAAGATCGCTCCGGGCTCCAATCCTCCCGTCTGCAGAATCATGGACTACGGCAAGTTCCGCTTTGAGCAGAGCAAGAAGGAAAAGGAAGCCAAGAAAAACCAGCGCGTTGTCGAGGTCAAGGAGATTCGCATGTCACCCGGAATCGACGTTAACGACTTTAACACCAAGCTGAAAAATGCGCAGAAGTTCATTGCCGACGGCGACAGAGTCAAGGTCTCCGTGCGCTTTCGCGGCAGAGAGATGGCTCACACCGAGATAGGCGAGCAGCTTCTCAAGGACTTCGCGGCAAAGTGCGCCGAGGTCGCAACAATGGATAAAAACCCCAAGCTTGAGGGCAGAAATATGTCCATGCTCCTCTCCCCCAAGCCGCAGACCCCGCCCAAAAAGCCTGCAAAGCCCAAAGCTCCCAAGGCGGAAAAACCCGCGGAGCAGGATTAAAAATATCAGATAGCAGGAAAAGCCTGTTACGGAAGGAGAAAACATCATGCCCAAACTGAAAACCCACAGCGGTGCTAAGAAGAGATTCAATCTCACCAAGTCCGGCAAAGTTAAGCGCGCACACGCTTTCAAGAGCCATATCCTCACCAAGAAGGACACCAAGCGCTGCCGCCGTCTGCGTT
>CAMEHJ010000121.1 GCA_945917385.1 uncultured bacterium | reverse complement strand
AATGCCGCTTTTTTGACTCGTAAAAATACCGCTCTCGGTTTGAGAGCGGTATTCTGATTTAAATAGTATCAATACACGTCGTTTGTATCCATCAGCTTGACATCGACGTCAAATTCCGTGCCGTCGCGCCAGATTGAAAACGTGAGGCTGTCTCCGACCTTGTACTTGTCCTTGATTTCAAGTACCTCCTGTGTGGTCGTCACCTCGATGTTGTTGACGGCGGTGATGATATCGCCGGGCTTTATCCCCTGTGCCTCGGCGTCCGTGCCCTTCTGCACGTCGGACACATACAGGCCCTCCGGCAAATCATAGTGTTCCGCCGCCGTCTGGGGTACGGTTCCAAGGGTAATGCCGATTGAAGTGCGTCCCCTGAATTCGCCGTTTTCGACCAGCGAATCCACGACGCTCTTCACGGTGGCCGACGGAATGGCAAAGCCAATACCCTCAATACTTGAGTAGGCGGACATCATCTTCATGTTCGTAATACCGATGACCTGTCCGTACATATTGAAGAGCGCCCCGCCGGAGTTGCCCTCGTTTATCGCGGTGTTGGTCTGCAGGAGGTTCATGCTGTGCCCGTTATAGCTCACGCCGCGCTCGATGGCGGAGATGATACCGTCGGTCAGCGTGAGTCTGAACTCCGTGCCGAGGGGGTTGCCGATTGCCGCGACCTTGTCGCCCACACTGAGCCTTGCGCTGTCCCCGAACTCGGCGGCAGGAAGCCCGTGCGCGTAAATTTTCAGCACTGCGATATCGCTGATGCTGTCCGCGCCGACAAGCAGAGCGTCGTACTCGCTGTCGTCGTGCAGCGTGACCGTCGCCTTGTCACAGCCGTCAATGACATGGGTGTTTGTGAGGATCAGCCCATCCTCCGAAATGATAACGCCCGTGCCCCAGCTGTAACCGAGAGAGTCATCCTTATACCCGGAAATACCCACAATGGACTTGGAGCATCTCTGATACAGGGTCTGCAGATCAAGCTCCTTTTCCGCAGGTGCTTTCAGTACCGTCTCGAATTTACCGTCGTATTCAAACACCGGGATGTCGATTTCCGCCTTTTCCGTTTTTACGCTGCTGTAAAAGTCTTTGAAAAAGTCCTTCCAGTCATCGGGAAATTCGGTTTCCGGCGTTTCTGCCGTCTCGCTCGGCTCACTGCCGGAAAACGCAAGGGATGTGCCCACGATCAGCGCCAGCAGAATACACACCGCGCCGACGGTGCGCCACAGGGTGCGCCTCTTTTTCGTTCCGGCTTTTTTCTCCGGCTTTGTCTCTTTGCTTTCAAGCGGTGCGTACCACCCGCTCGATGCGTTTGAGCCGTACCAGTTTTCGTTCATAAACCTAACTCCGTTCAATTATTTCTCTGCAAGCGGAAGCGTGAACACGAACTCGGTCATACCGTCCTCGCTCTTCACGGCGATATCCTCGTCGTGGCTGTTGATGATCGTTTTCACAAGATACAGACCCAGTCCGACCCCGTCCTTGTCCATGCTGCGGGAGCGGTCGGATTTATGGAATCTGTCAAAAATAAATGGCAGATCGTCCGGCGGGATCGTCTCGCCGCAGTCCTTGACGGAGACATACGCCTTTCCCCCGTCCTTATAAAGTCTCAGGGTTATGCAGCTGTTCTCCGCCGCGAATTTTACGGCGTTATCCAGCAGATTGTAGATCACCTGCGTTATCGCGTCCTTCTCCGCGTGCACCATCAGGTGCGTGTCGGGAAGCTGCGGGTCAACGTCAAGCCCCTTCTTAACTGCCCTCGACTCAAAGCTTAAAAGCGTCTGCAATACAAGCTCCGTCAGGTCGAAGTCGGTGCGCTTGGTCGGGTCTGCGGCTCTTGCGTTCGTCTGCGACACATCAAGCATATCCCGCACCAGTCTTGAAAGCCGCCGTGTCTCGTCGCGTATGGAGACGAGGTACTTTTTCTCCTCTTCCTGCGGAATCGTCCCGTCAAGTATGCCGTCGGCAAAGCCCGCAATCGTCGTCATCGGGGTTCTCAGCTCATGCGAGATATTTGCGATAAACTCGCTCCTTCTGACCTCCGCCGCCTCAAGGGAATCCGCCATCTTGTTGAACGAGTCGATGAGCGCGCCCATCTCGTCGGTGGGGTCATACTCCTGATTGACGCGAACGGAGAAGTCGCCCCGCGCGAATTTCCTCGACGCCTCCGAAATCTCGTCTATCGGCTTCGCCAGCTTCTTGGAGAAAACGAGCGAGAGTATCAGCGAGCAGCATATAAGCCCTACCGTAAGCATCCCCGACCACACGAGAAACGCCGACCACGCGCCCGTAATATTCTTTGCCGCGCGCGTCACAAGAACATATCCAACCGGCTCGTCATCGCCGTGGTTTATCGGGGCGCAGACCACATAGTGACCCGCTTCGTATAAGTCTCCGAGCTTGCTGACGCGGTCGTTTACGAGTACATCCTCGATTATCTCTTTCGGCAGTCTCTTTCCGATATGCTTGCACATCGGCACGCCGTCGGAGCAGGACGTGATCACGCCGTCCGCGTCGGTCACGAAAGCGTTCGCCCCCGATGAGCGTGAAATAAAGCTGAGTATTACGCCCATATCCCAGCCTTTCAGCGAGCTTTCCTCGTACATCACGGAGGCGAGGTGTGCCGCGGACTCGGCGCTGTCAATCATATTTTCGCGGTATTCTTTGATAAGGTAGGTTCTGCCGATGCCGATGAACGAGAATACCATCAGGCAGAAGCAGCTCATCACCACCATTGCAGTCGCCGCGAAGTTTTTTAAATATATGCTTTTCATTAAAAGCGCTTACTCCAGCACCTCAAACTTGTACCCGACACCCCACACGGTCTTGACCGACCACTTGTCGGAAACACCCTCAAGCTTTTCTCTGAGGCGCTTGATGTGAACATCGACGGTTCTGGAATCGCCGAAATAGTCAAAGCCCCAGACCTCGTCAAGAAGCTGGTTTCTGGTGAACACACGGTTCGGGGACGCGGCAAGATGATACAGCAGCTCCATCTCTTTCGGGGGAGTGTCAATCTTCACGCCGTTTACAATAAGCTCATACGACTCAAGATTGATGACAAGCTTGTCGAACGTGAGCTTTTTCTCCACCGGCGCGTCGGCGTCGGTGCGGCGCATAACCGCGTGAATACGCGCAATAAGCTCCTTCACATCGAAAGGCTTCGTCACATAGTCGTCCGCACCCATGTCAAGGCCGCTGATTTTATCCCTCGTCTCGCCCTTTGCCGTGAGCATGATGATAGGCACGGAGGATTTGCTTCTGATATCCTTGCAGACCTGCCAGCCGTCCTTTACCGGCAGCATGATGTCAAGCAGAACGACGTCAGGCTGGAACAGGTCAAAGCTGGACTCCGCCTTGCCGCCGTCGGATGCGATCATGACATCGAAGCCGTCCTTTCCGAGATAAAGTCTCAAAAGCTCGGCAATATTAACGTCGTCCTCTACGACCAGCGCTCTTTTTGTACTACTCATAGTCATGCCCTTCTTGTAAGTATTAATGTATCGATAACACGATTATACCGCAGCTATGCGAATAAAAGTTAAAAATATGTAAAACCGCGGCGCTCAGAAATCCGTATTCTCCAGCCTGAGAAGCGCGGTAATGTATATCTTCAGCGTCTCAATAAAGTAGTCCATGCACGCGCTCTCGTCCGCGCCGTGTATCGGGCCTGCGAAATCCGGCATCGGGCGTTCGGGATGTTCGGGGCCGAAGGCCGCCGCGTTCGGAAATGCTCTCGCGTAGGTGCCGCCGCCCATGGTGTAAAGCTCCGCCTTCTCGCCCGTCACAAGCGTGTACGCCTCCATGCAGACGCGCACGGCGGGATTGTTCTCGTCCATGTAAAACGGCGCCTTGTCGGAATCCGTCACGACCTCCGCCGTGTCCCCTGCCTTTGCCTTTATCGCATCGGCAATTTTCCCGCCGCTCGTATTGGTCGGGTAGCGGCTGTCAATCGTCTGGAAAATGCGTCCGTTTTCAACGCCGATGACTCCGCCGACTATCGTGAGCGGGCTGAATCTCCCGTCGTCCGCCGCGACGCCGATGGCGCTGCCGTCGTAGCTTTCGTTCAGAAGGCTTATAAGCTTCATAAGCTCCGCCTCTTTGCCGTGCACAACATTATTTTCAAGCAGATAATTGACCATCACGCCGATTGCGTTCACCGTGCCCTCCGGCAGAGATGCGTGACCGCCGATACCCTCCGCCGTGATGTGCCACAGTCCGTTTTCTCTCTGTACGCTCACGCGTCCGGCGCTTTCAAGCTCTTCCGCCCTGACCCACGCCTCGCACTTTGCGGGCACAACGTTCGCCGCGACCCCGCCTTTGATGTCAACGATATTTTCCGTATCGAAGTTTGAAACAATGCGCCCATGGAAAATGCCCTTTTCGCCGTTGCAGACGGGGAAATTCGCGTCGGGGCTGAGACAGAAGAGCGGCGCGGGGTAGTTTTTGAGGTAATAGTCGAGGTCGCCCATGCCGTTTTCCTCGTTCACGCCGAGCAGAGCGCGCACGGGGTATCTGAGCTGTGCGCAGTTTTCCTTCAGATATTTCAGCGCGTACAGGCAGATTACCGACGGGCCTTTGTCGTCCATTACCCCGCGTCCGATAATATACCCCTCCCGCTCGCGCATCGTGAAGGGGTCGCCCGTCCAGCCCTCTCCCGCAGGGACAACGTCAAGATGTGTGATGGTCGCGAGATAGTCCTCTCCCTCGCCGATTTGCGCGTAGCCCATCATGTCCTCGCAGTTTCTTGTCTCAAGTCCAAGCTCCCTCGCTATCTCCAATGCGAGCGCGAGCGCGTCGGCAGGTCCGCGTCCGAACGGTGCGCCCTCCTCGCTCTCACCCATGACGCTGTTCACGGCGACGAGCCTTCCTATGTCCCTGAA
>CAMEHJ010000120.1 GCA_945917385.1 uncultured bacterium | reverse complement strand
AGAGCCAAGTGACGTTCCCGGACTACTTCGGTGACAGTGCGCCCGGAGGGAGAGCCAAGATTATCACGGAGCGCCTTTCCTCTTGCCTTTTCCTGACGATGGAGCAGGGTGCGAAAGCCTGATGTTTTCAAAAGTGACCGGACACCTTCCTTGGCTCTCCCTATGGGAGAGCTGTCACCGAAGGTGACTGAGAGGGCTTTGCCGCCGCTTTTGAATGGCAAGATCAATTTGTTCGCACACACCACGAAAATTCCTGTCAATATCCCGGTTGGAAAATCGCAAAACATCCAAGCCCAGAGACGATAGATATGCGGAGCGTTCAGCGTCATGTGCCATACCATGAGACTCGTAATGCTGGGAGCCATCTACTTCAATAACCAGTTTTGCGCAGGCACAGTAAAAGTCCACAATGTATTTGCCGATGATTCGCTGCTTGTAAATTTTTGCCGGATAATTACGGAGAAAAAGATACCAGAGTTTGCGCTCGTGAGGAGTCATTTCCCGGCGAAGCTGCCGCGCATTTTCTAATTTACGATTATCTTTTGGTAGGTTCATTTTTTGCCCTCTCAGTCGGCTTCGCCGCCAGCTCTCCCGGAGGGAGAGCCAAGTGACGTTCCCGGACTACTTCGGTGACAGTGCGCCCGGAGGGAGAGCTGTCACCGCAGGTGACTGAGAGGGCTTTGCCGCCGCGATATTGAACTATATTCTGCTTCGGCTGTGCTACGGCAAGGAGCGGCTCAGACCATGAGGTTCGTGAGCGTGCCGATACCTTCTATCTCCACGTCCACCCTGTCGCCGGGGACGAGCCAGCGGCGGACATCCTCCCTGTCCTCAAGGGCGACTCCGCTCGGCGTGCCGGTGAAGATGAGGTCGCCGGGGGCAAGCTTTATGTACTTTGAGGCGTAGCTGACTATCTCCTCAACGGGGAAGATCATGTCGGCGGTAGTGCCGTCCTGACGCAAAGCGCCGTTTACAAAGCTTTTCACGCGCTTGCCGGCGGCGACGTCGTAGCCGTCCGCCGTCACGATGCACGGACCGCAGGGACCGAAGCCGGGCATCGTCTTTCCAATGAGCCACTGACCGCTTCGCATCTGCGCGTCGCGTACGCTGAAGTCGTTGCCGCAGGTGTAGCCGAACACATGAGAGAGCGCTTCCTCGCGGCTTACGTTCCAGGTCTCCTTGCCGATAACTATGACCAGCTCCGCCTCGTAGTCGTAGCTCTGCTCCCAAGCGGGGAGACAGACCTCACTGTTTGCAGGGGCGAGGGCGTTATCGAACTTTGAAAACAGAATGGGGTATTCGGGAAGCTGCATCTTGACTCCCTCGGCGTGATTGCGGTAGTTAAGCCCCACACAGACGAGCTTGCCGACACGGTTTACCACATTCGCGTAAACAGGGCTTTCGACGAGGGGCAGAGAGGAATCACACGCAAGCCGTTTAAGCTCCTCCATGCCCGCGCCCGCGATGACGGCGTCCATGTCCGGGGCAAAGCCGGCAGCGGTGACGTCTATAAGGCCGCGCGCGGTTTCGAGCGCGAGGTGTACTTCGTTTCCGACGATGATATTGCAAAGCTTCATAACACTTTCTCCTTGGTGTTCATTTTAAACTAAACTATATTATAATGTGTAATGAACAAAGGCGCAAGCCCTGCTTTACCGTCTCCGCGCAATCAGCTTTCCTTGAATTTGTCCCACAGCTCAAGGATTTTGAGCCGCAGCTCGTACCCGCCGTCCTCGCTGATGATCTTATAATCCGCGCCGGACATTGCTTCGCGCATAACGCCGCTCTGCGCACCGGGGAGACACGCCTGCGGATAGACGATGCACCACCAGTTTCGTCCCTTTCCCTCACCGAGACTTATGCGCAGCGAACGGTAGCGCCCCGCCGGCAGAGTGAAGCCCTCATACACGCGGGTAGGGTAGCGCTCGTCCCCAAAACTTAACTGAACCTCGCGTCCCTCACCGGCTGCAAACGCCGCCCGCGCGATATCGTCAAGCGAGGCGAGAATGATCTCCTCCGCGTCATAAACGGAGCTTGCGCCGCGAAGTCTGCCGTCCATTTCCTCAAGCACCGCGTCACGGACTCTGAGCTTCAGTGCCTGCTCTTCTGCGTCATCGGACGCTGCGAGAACGTGCAGCCGAATGACGGACGAGGAGATGGAGCGGCTTCGCCCCTCCGCCCATGTGCATACGCACAGCGAGAACGCGAACGCGAGCATGAGCGCCTGCTCTGCCCGACGGACAATTACAGAATGATTTTTAAACATAAAAAACCCGCCTTTACCGTATGTATGAATACAGTATAGACGGATTTTTCGTTTTTAATCCATGCGCCCGACGGCGACGGCGCTCTCGCAGAAGCCGTACTCGCGCCGCAGAACATCGCAGACCTCGCCGGTCACGGCGTCGGGAGAGAACACGCCGAACACCGCGGAGCCTGTGCCGGTCATCACCGCGCCCAGCGCGCCGTAGTCGAGCAGGATACTTTTTATCTCCGCCACGGTGCGAAGCCGCCTGTCGTCCACGTCCTCAAAGACGTTGTACATCCTGCGGCACATCCCCGGCAGATCGCCCGCTTCTATCGCGCGGACAAGCCCCGCCGTGTCCGGGTGGGCGCGAAGCGGCGTCTGGTCAAGCTTTCTGAAAAGCTCCGGCGTGGAGATGGAAAATTCGGGCTTGCAGATAACAAAGCGGCAGTTCGGTATATCCGGCAGAACAGAGAGCGCCTCGCCGCGCCCCTTTGCAAGCGCCGTGCCGCCCGCGACGCAGAACGGAACGTCCGAGCCGACCTCGCCCGCAAGCGTCTCAAGCTCCGGCAGTGTGAGCGGCCTGCCGTAGTGATTGTTCAGCGCGCGCAGTACCGCCGCTGCGTCGGACGAGCCGCCGCCCATCCCGGCGCCGACGGGGATGTGCTTATTGAGCGTGATGAGCATACCCTGACCCGTGTTACCGCTCGCCTCAAGGAACTTGAGCGCCGCGCGCACGGCGAGATTGCGCTCGTCACCGGGGATGAAGGTCATGCTCGACTGAGCCTGAACACGTCCGGAATCGTTAAAGCTGATGGTAAGGTCATCGCAGAGCGACACCGTCTGCATGACCATGACCATGTTGTGGTAGCCGTCCTGACGCCGCTCGGTGACATCCAGAGAAATGTTGAGCTTTGCATAGGCTTTTTCGTGTATTGTCCGCATGGTAAACCTCTTTATCTGTACAAATAAACTCTCAGCTCGTAGGGGCGGGTCGTGAAGCCGTTTGCGATCACGAAGTTTTCACTGTAATTTGCCAGCACAAGCTCGCCCTTATCCAGCGTAAAGCCCGGCGGCGCCTCAAAGCGGAGCTGATCTGCCCCGAAATAGCAGATAACGAGCAGTCTCGCGCCCTCGCATATGCGCTCATAGACATAGAAATTTTTGTCCTTGGGCATATGCTCGCGGTAGCTGCCTGCCATAAGCTTTGCGTTGGCACGCCGGAAGGCGATGAGCTTCCGGTAGAAATTAAGGAGGGAGTCGGGGTCGTTCTCCTGAATCTGAACGTTTATGTCGCGGTAGTTCGGGTTTACGAAAAACCACGGCTTGCCGCTCGTAAAGCCCGCGTTCGGCGCACTCGACCACTGCATCGGTGTGCGGGCGTTGTCACGGCTTGTTATCTGAATCAGCTCAAGCAGCTTTTTCTTCGACATGACATGGGAGAGAATACGGGCGTGGTTGAAGCTGGCGACGTCCTTGTACATACCGAGCTTCGGCAGAGGGTTATTCACCATGCCTATCTCCTGCCCCTGATAGATAAAGGGCGTGCCGCGCTGGAGCATATACATCGCGGCGAGCATTTTGCCGCTCTCCGTGCGGTAATGCTCGCTGCCGTAGCGGCTGATGATGCGCGGATGGTCATGGTTTTCGATGTAGAGGGCGCTCCATGCGTGTCCCTCAAGCTTTATCTGCCATTCGCTGAAAGCACGCTTCATCTTCAGAAGATTGAAGGGTCTGTGCACAATATCGGTCATGAAGCAGTCGGCTTCCATGTGCGTGAAGTTGATCAGCTCGTCGAGCACCTTGTCCTGCCCCTCGGCCGTGTAGCGCAGGGCGTCCTCCGCGTTTGTCAGTGCACTCTCTCCGACGGTGAAGCAGTCGTAGTAGTCCAGCACATCGCGCTTGAACTCTCGCAGATAGTCGTAGACCGCGGGCTGATTTGCAAAATACTTCATGCCGTTTGCCATCGGCAGCACAGGGTAGCTGTCCGGCAGGCCGGGCGCCTTTGCGATGAAGTTTATGGCGTCCTCGCGGAAGCCGTCCACACCCATGTCAAGCCAGAAGCGGAGTATTTTTTTGATTTCCTCGCGCACCTTCGGGTTTGCCATATTCAGGTCGGGCTGTTTTTTCGCGAACAAATGCAGATAATATTCGTCTACCTTATCGACATACTCCCATGCCCCGCCCTCGAACATACTTGTCCAGTTGTTCGGCGGGCGGCGCTTGCCGAAACGCCCCTGCTTTCCGGGGCGCCATATGTAGTAGTCGTGGTAGGGACTGTCCTTGCTCCTCTTCGCTGATCTGAACCAGGGATGCTCGTCCGAGGTGTGGTTAATGACGAGATCCATAAATACGCGCATACCGCGCTCGTGGGCACCGTCAAGCACCTTTTTGAAGATGTCGAGATTGCCGTAATCGGGGTGGATGTTCATATAGTCGGAGATGTCGTAGCCGTAGTCCGCGTTGGGCGAGGGATAAAGCGGAGAAAACCATATTGCATCCGCCCCCAGACTTTTGATATAATCAAGCTTGGAGAGAACACCCCAGAGATCGCCTATGCCGTCGCCGTTGCCGTCACAGAAGCTGCGCGGCCATATCTGGTAAACTATCATGTCCTTGTACCACTGCATGGATATCACCCCT
>CAMEHJ010000119.1 GCA_945917385.1 uncultured bacterium | reverse complement strand
AAGCTCGATAAGCTTGACGAGTCCGAGGAAATCAACGCCTGCACCGTCAAGATGGATATTGAGGTTGACGGCGTTATTGAGCCGTGGCTGCTGCTCTTTAAGAATGAGACGCACAACCACCCCACCGAGATAGAGCCTTTCGGCGGCGCGGCTACCTGCATAGGCGGTGCAATCCGCGACCCGCTCTCCGGGCGTTCGTATGTGTACGGCGCAATGCGTGTGACGGGTGCGGCAGACCCGCTCAAGCCCGTGAGCGAGACTATACCCGGAAAGCTGCCGCAGAGAAAGGTTGTCACCACCGCTGCGGCGGGCTACTCCTCCTACGGCAACCAGATCGGCCTTGCCACCGGCATCGTCGATGAGATTTACCACCCCGGCTATGCCGCAAAGCGCATGGAGATCGGCGCGGTCATCGCCGCGACACCTGCGGAGAATGTCCGCCGTGAGGTTCCCGCGCCCGGCGACGTTGTTATCCTGCTCGGCGGCAGCACCGGACGCGACGGTATCGGCGGCGCGACCGGCTCATCCAAGGCTCATGACGCACACTCCGTTGAGACCTGCGGCGCAGAGGTTCAGAAGGGCAATGCACCCGAAGAGAGAAAGCTCCAGCGCCTGTTCCGTAACGGCGACGCCTGCCGCATGATCAAGCGCTGCAATGACTTCGGCGCCGGCGGCGTGTCCGTCGCCATCGGCGAGCTTGCAGACGGGCTTGAAATCGACCTAAACGCCGTTCCCAGGAAATATGAGGGTCTTGACGGGACCGAGCTTGCAATCTCCGAATCGCAGGAGCGCATGGCGGTCGTTGTCGAGAGCGAGAATGTTGACGCTTTCCTTGCGCTTGCAGCCAAGGAGAATCTTCAGGCCTGCCCCGTCGCTGTCGTGAAGGCGGAGCCGAGACTGGTTATGAACTGGAACGGGAAGAAGATAGTTGACGTTTCCCGCGCCTTCCTTGACACCAACGGTGCATCAAAGCATATTGACGTCACTCCTGCCGCACCCGCATACAGCGGCAAAAAGGTGAGCGGCGGCTTTATTGAGAATCTTACCGCCCTTGCCGACGACCTCAACTGCTGCTCAAAGCGCGGCCTGTCAGAGCGCTTTGACTCCACCATCGGCGCCGGCACCGTGCTAATGCCCTTCGGCGGCAAGAATCAGCTCACCCCGATTCAGGCGATGGTGCAGAAAATATCTGTCGAGCGCAAGCACACCGACGCCTGCTCGCTTATGAGCTGGGGCTATAACCCCTTTATCGCGGAGCAGAGCCCCTATCACGGTGCATACCTTGCGGTCGTTGAGTCCTGTGCAAAGCTTGTTGCGACCGGCGCGGAATTTAAGGATGTTTACCTCACATTCCAGGAGTATTTTGAACGCCTCGGTAAGGACCCGAAGCGCTGGGGCAAGCCGCTTGCTGCGCTGCTTGGCGCGTTCAAGGCACAGGTCGGGCTCGGCGCCGCCGCCATCGGCGGAAAGGATTCCATGTCCGGCTCGTTTGAGAACCTTGACGTCCCCCCCACACTCGTTTCCTTTGCTGTCACAACGCAGAAAACCGACGATATCGTCTCCCCGGAATTTAAGGCGGCGGGACACAAGCTTGTTCGCTTTGCGCCCGAGTATGACGAAACCGGTCTGCCGTGCTGCTGCTCTCTGCTCAAGGTCTTTGACAAGGTCAATGAGGTTTTGCACTCCGGCAAGGCCTATGCCTGCTATACCCCCGGCATGGGCGGTATCGCGGAGGCGGTAATGAAAATGTGCTTCGGAAACTCCTTCGGCTTTGATTTTGCCGAGGGCATGAGCGTTGAAAAGCTTTTCGGCTACGACTACGGCGCATTCCTTGTTGAGGTTGACGCTGATTTTGCCGAGGGTGAGACGGTCGGCTTTGTCACCGAAGGAAATACCATGACACTCAAAAACGAGTCCGTCGATATGAATAAACTTCTCGGAATTTACGAGGATAAGCTTGAAAGCGTATATTCCTGCAATATTCCCGCATCCGGCGCACCGATGAAAAACTTCTCCTACACCGCCGAAAGCAGGTCGGCGCCGCATATAAAGTGCGCAAAGCCCAAGGTGCTGATTCCCGCATTCCCCGGAACAAACTGCGAGTTTGACACCGCAAAGGCGCTTCGCGACGCGGGAGCGGAGCCGGTTATCGTCGTTGTCAACAACCTCACATCCGACGGCATCTCCCGCAGCATCGACCGATTTGCCGACGAGCTCAAGACCTCTCAGATGGTGTTTATACCCGGCGGCTTCTCCGGCGGAGACGAGCCGGACGGCTCCGGCAAGTTCATAACCGCCTTCTTCCGCAACGCCGCCGTCAAGGAGAATGTCACCGAGCTCATAGAGAAGCGCGACGGACTTATGGCGGGTATCTGCAACGGCTTCCAGGCGCTCATCAAGCTTGGCCTTGTTCCTTATGGAAAGATAATCGACACGGATGAAAGCTGCCCGACGCTGACCTTCAACACCATCGCACGCCACCAGTCCCGCATCGTTCGCACGCGCATCGCGTCCAATAAGTCGCCGTGGCTGTCCATGACGAATGTGGGCGAGGTGTACGCGGTTCCCATCTCCCACGGCGAGGGCAAATTCTTGGCCAGCGAGGAGCTTGTTATGCAGCTTGCCGCAAACGGTCAGATCGCCACCCAGTACGTTGACCTTGACGGCAATGCGACCGAGGACGTACACTTCAACCCGAACGGCTCTGTCTACGCCGTTGAGGGCATCACCTCCCCGGACGGCAGGATCTTCGGCAAGATGGGTCACTCCGAGCGCATCGGAAGAGGACTTTACAAGAACGTTCCCGAAAACTACGATATCCATATGTTTGAAGCGGCGGTACGCTACTTTAAGTAAGAAGGCTTACGGAGGATAATCATGGCTTATAAGACCGATATAGAAATTGCTCAGGAATGTGTCATGCGCCCCATCGGCGAAATTGCCGCCAAGGCGCATATCGACGAAAAGTATATTGAGCAGTACGGAAGATACAAGGCGAAGATCGACCCCGCGCTTATCCGTGAATCCGGACGCGAGGACGGCAAGCTCATCCTTGTCACCGCTATCACGCCCACCGCGGCGGGCGAGGGCAAGACCACGACCACCATCGGTCTTGCCGACGGTCTTGCGCGCATCGGCAAGGAGGTCACGGTCGCGCTGAGAGAGCCTTCTCTCGGTCCCGTGTTCGGCGTCAAGGGCGGCGCCGCCGGCGGCGGCTATGCGCAGGTCGTACCGATGGAGGATATAAACCTCCACTTCACCGGCGACTTCCACGCCATCGGCGCGGCAAACAATCTGCTGGCTGCCATGCTCGATAACCATATCCAGCAGGGCAACGCCCTGAATATCGACCCGCGCAGAATCACATGGAAGCGCTGCGTTGACATGAACGACAGGCAGCTTCGCTTTGTGGTGGACGGTCTCGGCGGCAAGGCAAACGGTACTCCGCGAGAGGACGGATTTGACATCACGGTTGCAAGCGAGGTCATGGCGGTTTTCTGCCTTGCCTCCGACATTACCGACCTGAAGGCGCGCCTTTCCCGCATTATCGTCGCGTATACCTATGACGGAAAGCCCGTCACCGCGGGCGACCTCAAGGCTGTCGGCGCGATGACCGCGCTTTTGAAGGACGCTATCAAGCCCAACCTCGTCCAGACCCTTGAGGGCACTCCCGCATTCGTCCACGGCGGACCCTTTGCCAATATCGCCCACGGCTGCAACTCCGTTCTCGCAACGAGAATGGCGCTCAAAATGGGAGAGTACACCGTCACCGAGGCGGGCTTCGGCGCAGACCTCGGCGCGGAAAAATTCCTCGACATCAAGTGCAGAATGGCCGGTCTTGTGCCGAGTGCTGTGGTCGTCGTCGCGACCGTCCGCGCGCTCAAGATGCACGGCGGACTTGACAAGAAAGCCCTCGGCACGGAAAATCTTGACGCGCTTGAAAAGGGAATGCCTAACCTTCTCCGCCATGTTTCAAACATCAAAAACGTATACGGTCTGCCCTGCGTCGTTGCGGTAAACCGCTTCCCGACGGATACCGACAGAGAGATAGAGTTCATCGTCTCTAAGTGCCGCGAGCTTGGCGTAAACACCATACTGTCCAATGTATGGGCAGAGGGCGGCAAAGGCGGCGAGGAGCTTGCACGCGAGGTAGTGCGCCTGTGCGAAGAAGAGCAGGGCGACTTCCGCTTCTCCTACGGGCTTGAGGGCAGCATCGAGGACAAGATTAACGCCATCGTCACCAAAATCTACGGCGGTGACGGCATAACCGTTCTGCCCGCCGCGAAAAAGCAGATAGACACGCTCACCGAGCTTGGCTTCGATAAGCTTCCTGTCTGCATGGCAAAGACGCAGTACAGCTTCTCCGACGACCCATTGAAGCTCGGCGCGCCGGAGCACTTCACCGTCACCGTAAAGAATGTCAGGGTATCCGCAGGCGCGGGCTTTGTCGTCGTGCTGACCGGCGATATTATGACCATGCCGGGACTTCCCAAGGTCCCCGCAGCCGAGAAGATAGATGTGGACGAAAACGGCAGAATTTCCGGCCTGTTCTAAAAACAATATGATAATACGAAGCCTCTTTCCAAAGCCCGGAAAGAGGCTTCATTTTCACAAAGCTCATATGTGAAAGCAACCAAAAATAAAACAAAAATATATTATACATATGTACAAAACTAACATAATGTTGTATAATATAAGCGAAAGAACTGAAAAGTGTTCAGAGACACGGCAGAACACTGCCGAAACAGAGCGTACAAACGGTATTCGGGAGGTAAGTTTATGAAGCTGACATTTCTTGGCGCGGCACACGAAGTAACGGGAAGCTGCACATTGATAGAAGTGAACGGGAAGTACGCCCTTGTGGACTGCGGCATGGAGCAGGGGAAGGAT
>CAMEHJ010000118.1 GCA_945917385.1 uncultured bacterium | reverse complement strand
ACCCCAACTATTGACATAGAGCCTTTTTTACACATCTACAACAGAAACATCGCGCCCATGATTATCAGCAGGTCGCTGTCTCCGCTTTCGCGGTACATGAGATACAGTATCAAAAGCAGGATAAGGTCCTCGTTTTCAAGCTCCGAAAGCTTCTCCGGCAGGAGCCTGCCGATACCCTCGAGCGCGCCGAGCGGGGACTGCGCCCTTTTCGGCGGAGCGCTTACATGCGCGCTCCCTGCCCGCTGTTGGAGCGGTTTGGGCGCTCTGTCCTCCGCGTCCGAATAACGGGTGAATTTGCCGCTGTTTCCCTGATAACGGTTAATCACCGCCCTCATCCCCCATTTCTCCCATTGCCGCTCTCGCTATGCCCGCGATGCGGGCTATCTTTATCGCCGTCGTCATCTTGCTTCGGCGCTTCTCGGACATATACGGCAGCATCGCCTCAAGCAGGGCGCGCTCCTGCTTCTTTTCGCCGCCACCGTTTTGGATAAGGCGGCTTATCCGTCCCAGCAGCTTCGGGTCTGGCATGGCGTCAAAAATTCCGGCGGATGTATCCTCAGCGGGGCTTTCCGCCTGCTTTTCGCCGCCGCCGGCCATGAACGACTTTGCAAGCTTCGCTATCTTCTCCATCTGTCCGGGGTCGGAGAGTACGCTGTTTATCCTGTCCTCAAATTCGCCCACGGCCTCACCTCCAACTTGGCTACTCTTCCATCATTTTCCTTACGCTCTCGGCAAGCCGCCTGCCCTCGTCGGTGCCGAGCACATCCTTCAGTATGCTCTGAAGCGCCGCGCCGTCGCCGCTTTTTGCGGCGCGTTCAATGGCGTCGGGGTCTATCATGTTTCTGAGCTTCTGCCCGTCGGGCGACTGAGCCAGCGCGCGTATGTCGTCAGTTTTGCCGCGCCGCTCAAGCTCGCGGCCGAGCTGTTCAAAATTTTGCATTGAATCTCACTCCCGTTCGTTTTATTATATTCAGTGAGTTTCGCAATGATAATCACGGAAAAGCAAAAAGGAACGGCACGCAGGCCGTTCTCTACGAAAAAATTTTTTGATAAGATGAAATATAGGGAAGCCCTCTCAGTCGGCTTCGCCGACAGCTCTCCCGGAGGGAGAGCCAAGTTGGGTATCCGTTTACTTTCAGGAAAACCGAGTTTTTGACGCACTGAAATTTTTTCAATTGAAAGGATATTTTATAATATGATAAAAGCAGCCGTTTTTTCCGACACTCATGGCAATACCGCGCTCATGCTCGAAACCGTCCGCCGCGTGAGGCCGGACGTGCTCATCCACCTCGGCGACCACGAGCGCGACGCGCAGGAGCTGAGACGCGAGTTTCCCAAAATTCCGCTGTACTGCGTGCGCGGGAACTGTGACCTCTGCTCCTTTGCGCCGGATACGGACATCGTCCCGCTCGGCAGCGTCAAGGCGTTCATCACCCACGGGCATCTGTATCACGTCGAGTATAACCGTGTTGACTCGCTGGTTTACGCCGCGCAGGAGCAGGGCTGCCGGGTAGCGATGTTCGGGCACACGCACTCGGCGTACAATGAGACCGTCGGCGGAGTGAGCGTTATAAACCCCGGCACCGCCGGCAAGGGACGCAATCTCACATGGGCACTCGTGACGGTGTTCGATAACGGCGGCGTCGTGTGCGAAATAAAGCCGCTCTGAGAGTGTTTCACCCGTTTTTTCTTGCCTAAGTGCAGGGTGGATGATATAATATACGTCAAATTCTTATTACGGGGTAAGTTATGAATTTAAGAGCATTTATCGCTGTTATCGTATGCAAGCTCCTGCGTTTCGCGTCGCGCCTTCTGCACAGGGGCGGTACCGCAATGCCGGGGCGCATCGCACTGAAAATATGTCCGACACTGCTCGGCATACTCGCAAGAGACGTTAAGACCGTCGCCATCACCGGCACCAACGGCAAGACCACCACCGCGCGGATGATAGAGGAGAGCTTCAGACTTGCGGGCTTTGATTATCTCGCCAACCGTTCGGGCGCAAACCTCATCAGCGGCATTACGACGGAGTTTGTCGTGAACAGCACCCTCACCGGGCGCTGCCGCAAAAAATACGCGGTCATTGAGTGCGACGAGGCGGCGGCAAAGCGCGTTTTCCCGCAGCTAAGGCCGCAGGTCGTGCTGGTTACGAACCTTTTCCGCGACCAGCTTGACCGCTACGGTGAGGTGACGTTCACGCTTTCAAGCATCCGAGAGGCCGTCCGCGCCATCCCGGACGCGGTGCTGTGTCTGAACGCAGACTGCTCGCTCACGGCGTCGCTCGCGGATGAGCTTCCAAACCGCGTCGTGCGCTACGGCATTGACAAGGGCGCCGCGCCCTCGCGGAAAAAGCCCGAAATCTCCGACGCGACCCACTGCCTGCACTGCAAGAGCGAGTATGAGTACGACTTTATAAGCTACGCCCACCTCGGCTCCTTCCGCTGCCCCGTGTGCGGCTATTGCCGGCAGAAGGCCGACTTTGCCGTGACCGACATCACCGAAATGCGCATGGACAGCAGCAGCCTCGTCATGGACATACTCGGTGAAAAGCACATCGTCAATGTTAATCTGCCCGCGATGTACAATATATATAACGCAGCCGGCGCTCTCGCCGCGGCGTACGAGATGGGGATTGACCCCGAAACGGCAATCGAGGCGCTCTCGCGCTTTAAATGCGGCTTCGGACGGATGGAGACCTTCAGGCTCGGCAAAGCGGGCACGCGCATGATGCTCGTCAAAAACCCCGCGGGCTGCAATCAGGTGCTGGATTTTCTCACGCACGTCAGGGAGAAGTTCAATCTCGTCGTCACGCTCAACGACCGCGCGGCGGACGGCACCGACATCTCTTGGATATGGGACGCTGACTTTGAAATGCTCTCATCCATGAGCGCGTGGATAGAAAACATCGTCGTTTCCGGCGACCGCGCGGCGGAGCTTGCCACGCGCATCAAGTACGCGGGCATAGACAGCGGCAGAATACGCATCGAGCGCGACTACAGGAAGCTTGTCGAGTGGGCGGACGCGCAGGATACCCCGGTATTCATGATGCCTACCTACACCTCCATGCTTGAGCTGCGCGAGGCGGTCATACGCCACTGCGGCGGCGACGATTTTTGGGTCTGAGAAGGGGGAAACACCATGGAACTCAACATCTGCCATCTTTACCCCGATGTGCTGAATCTCTACGGCGACCGCGGCAACGTCATGTGCATGAGCCGGAGGCTCCAATGGCGCGGCATCGACGTGAATATCAAAAAGCTGCCGATAGGCTCGGACATTTCGCTTGCCGGCTGTGACCTTGTGTTCATCGGCGGCGGGCAGGACTTCGAGCAGGAGGTGCTGCTTGAGGATCTGCACCGCGGCCGCGACAGGGAGATAAAGGCCGCCATCGAGGACGGCGTCACCTTCCTCACGATATGCGGCGGCTACCAGATGCTCGGCAGCTACTACGAGACGCACGACGGGCAGCGCTGTGACTTCATCGGCGCGCTCGATTTGTGCACAATCGGCGCGGACAAGCGCATGATAGGCAACTACAAATTCAAATGCGCGGACGAGCTTGGCGGCAGTACCGTCGTCGGCTTTGAAAACCACAGCGGCAAGACCCGCCTCGGCCCCTCCGTCAAGCCGCTCGGAACGATAATTTCCGGCTTCGGCAACAACGGCGAGGACAAGACCGAGGGCGCGCACTACAAGAACGTGTTCGGCACCTACTGTCACGGCCCCATGCTGCCGAAAAATCCGCAGTTTTGCGATATGCTGCTTGCGACCGCGCTTGAGAGAAAGTACGGACACATCGACCTTGCCCCCCTCGACGACGCCTTTGAGCATCAGGCACACGAGGAGATAAGCGCAAGGATTGGCTGATTGCGGAGGGATAACATGATAAGATTTTATAACGGACGAGTGCTGCGCTTTGACGGCGGCGTTCATGTGACGGGCGACGAGGTCTGGACCGACGGCGGAGTTATCAGCTATGTGGGCGAAAAGAAAGAGGATATGCCCGTATTCGAGCGCGAGGTGGATCTGCGCGGAGATATGATCATCCCCGGCTTCAAGGACGCGCACACGCACACCGCGATGACCTTTCTCAGAAGCTATGCCGACGATATGCCGCTGCAGCCATGGCTTTTTGAGAAGGTGTTCCCCGCGGAGGCAAAGCTCAACCCGGACGCTGTGTACTGGCTCACAAAGCTCGGAATACTTGAGTACCTCACCTCCGGCATCACCGCGAGCTTTGATATGTACTACCACAACGACGCCTATGTGAGCGCGAATACGGAGTCGGGCTTTCGCACCGTTATCTGCTCCGCCCTGAATAATTTTGACAGCGACATCACGAATATCGAGCGGGAATTTAACAAGTTCAACTCGTGCAATGAGCTTATCGGCTACCGCCTCGGCATCCACGCGGAGTACACCACGAGCATGGAGCGCATGGAGTACGCCGCCGCGCTCGCGGAGAAGTACAAGGCGCCCTGCTTTACCCACATCAGCGAGACGAAAAGCGAGCATGAGGAGTGTATCGGCCGCTACGGGCTGACCCCGGCGCAGCTTCTTGACAGCATCGGCTTTTTCAAATACGGCGGCGGCGGCTTTCACTGCGTATGGTTTACCGACGAGGATATAGAGCTTTTTGCACGAAAACAGCTCGGCGTCGTGACGAACCCCGCTTCCAACCTCAAGCTGGCAAGCGGCATCGCCCCCATCGTGAAGATGAAAAAAGCGGGCGTCCCGCTCGCCATCGGCACCGACGGCCCCTCCAGCAACAACGCCCTCGATATGTTCCGCGAGATGTACCTGACCACCGCGCTTCAGAAGTATCTGACCGGAGACGCGGCGGCCTGCCCCGCGGAGGACGTTATCGACATGGCCTGCTCCATGGGCGCGCGCGTTATCGGACTGAACG
>CAMEHJ010000117.1 GCA_945917385.1 uncultured bacterium | reverse complement strand
ATCGGCGAAGCTGTCTCCAACGTCACCAAGGCATGGGTACCTTCCGTATTCGTTACCGCAGCCATCCTGCTCATCGGATACTGGACCGTTATCCCCCCCACACTCGTTTCCGATTCCAAGCTGATCCCCTTCGGCAGCACAATCGGTATCTACCTGCTCATCACCCACATGGGCACCATCATCTCTGTCAAGCAGCTTGCTGAGCAGTGGAAGACCATCGTCGTCTGCCTTGCCGGTCTTGCCGGTATGTGCGGCGCGTGCCTTCTCATCTGCCCCATGCTCATGCCCAGAGAATACGTCATCTCCGGTCTGCCCCCCCTCACTGGCGGTATCATCGCTGCTGTCACCATGCAGACTGCCGCTGCCGAGAAGGGTCTCGCAGAGGCCGCTCTGTTCGCTATCGCAATGTACTGCGTACAGGGCTTCGCCGGCTACCCCCTCACCGCTGCCTGCCTCCAGCTTGAAGGCAAGAAGCTGCTCAAGAAGTTCCGCGCAGGCGAATCTGTTTCCGCTGACGCATCCGGAATCGACAAGGCCAACGCTCTCGAAGCAGGCGCAGTTGTCGAGAAGAAGAAGCTCATTCCTCCTCTCCCCGAGAAGTGGAACGGCCCCGTCATGATCTTCCTCAAGCTCGGTATCGTTGCATGGCTCTCTACCCAGCTCGGCTCCATCGTCTTCCCCGGCATCGGCAAGATCTCCGGCGCTGTCTGGGCTCTCGTCCTCGGCGTTATCTTCACCACCCTCGGCTTCCTGGATACCAACTCCCTTAACAAGGCCAACTCCTACGGCATTATCATGTTTGCTCTGATGATGTACGTCTTCGACGGCCTGAAGGATTCCACCCCCGCAATGCTCGGCTCCGTTATCGGACCCATGGTCATCCTCATCGTCGTCGGCGTCGCAGGCATGGCTATCTGCGAGTTCATCGTTGCAAAGCTCCTGAAGCTCTCCTTCACGCTTGCATTTGCAAACGGCCTGACCGCTCTCTACGGCTTCCCGCCCAATGCTATCATTACCGAGAACACCTGCAAGGCTCTTGGTGAGACCAAGGAAGAGTTCGACTACCTCATGGCTGAGATGTACCCCAGCATGATCGTCGGCGGCTTCACCACCGTTACCATCACTTCCGTTATCATTGCCGGTATCTTCGCAGGTATGCTCTAATTCCCCCGATTAGGGAAACATACATACCCATGCTTATTGGCTGAGCCGCTTTACATAGCCGTCAGGCATCAGCGGACAAAGCGGAAAAAAATCAAACTACGAAAGACGGCATGACATATACTGTCCTGCCGTCTTTTTCGTTTTACAAAATTTTGAAATTGGAGGTTTTTTATGGATATAAAGGCATTGGCCGAAAAATACGACTCGTATATAATCGAGCGCAGAAGGCATTTCCATGCACACCCGGAGCTGAGCTTCAAGGAGTGGGAGACGACCAAGACCCTTATCGAGGATGTCAAGGCTCTCGGATACGAGGTTCAGGATTTTATGCCTGACCACCCCGGCCTTGTCGCTACGCTTGACACCGGCAGACCCGGCCGCACTCTCATGCTCCGTGCCGATATTGACGCACTGCCCATTCAGGAAAAAACTGGCCTTCCTTTCGCCTCTCAGAACGACGGCGTTATGCACGCCTGCGGCCATGACAACCACATGGCAATGCTCCTCGGCGCGGCAAAGATCCTTGCCGAGTGCAGGGACGAGATAAAGGGCGGCAAGATAAAGCTTCTTCTCCAGTCCGGCGAGGAGTTCGGCTACGGCTCCAAATACTATGTTGAGCACGGTGTGCTCGACGGCGTGGACGCCATTTTCGGTTTGCACGTCTGGGGCACCCTTGACTCCCCCTACATAAGCGTTGACGCCGGCAAGCGCATGGCTTCCATGGATAACTTCACCATCAAGATCAAGGGCAAGGCAAGCCACGGCTCCGCACCCCAGGACGGTCACGACGCTATCGTCGCCGCCTCCGCGGTCGTCATGGCGCTCCAGACCTTCGTCTCCAGAGTCAATAACCCCAACAACCCCCTCGTTATCTCCGTCGGCAAGTTCCACGGCGGCGCGATGTACAACATCATCTGCGACGATGTAGAGCTGGTCGGTACCATCCGCACCTTCTCCCGCGAGCTGAGAAGCTCTCTTGAGGATGAGTTCCACAGAATCATCGACAACACCGCCGCGGCATACGGCTGCACTGCGGAGCTGAAGATGGACCATATGCTCCCCGCCGTCATCAACGAGGACCCCGAGCTTAACGCAATCGCCCATGACGCCGCAGTTAAGCTTTACGGCACCGAAGGCATCAAGGAGATGCCCGCGCTCATGGGCAGCGAGGACTATTCGCTGTTCATGGAGAAGGTCCCCGGATTCTTCGCCTTCATCGGCTCCAGAAACGTCGAGACCGGCAACGTGTACACCAACCACAACGAGCGTTACAGCTCCGACGAGGCCGTTATCCACAGAGGCTCCGCGTTCACGGCGCAGTTTGCGTTTGACTATCTGAACAAATAATAGTAATATAGGTTCTGCGGGTATGCTTATCCGCAGAACCTGTGCATAAAAAAAGAAACGCGTTTTTTCCGCGTATGTGAGGTGTCAGGATGAAAAAAGAAGTTTATGATACTTATGTTTCCCTGCTCCACAAAGAACTGACTATGGCTACCGGATGCACCGAGCCCATAGCAATAGCTTATGCTGGAGCAAGACTCCGTGCGGCGCTTGGTGCAATACCCGAGCACTGTACCGTTTATTGCAGCGGCAATATCGTTAAAAACGTCATGGCCGTCACCGTTCCGAATTCCGGCGGAGCCAAGGGCATCGACACTGCGGCGATGCTCGGCATTGTCGGCGGCGACGCGGACTCCGTACTTGATGTGCTCCACGCGGTGACGCAGGACGACATCGACCTGATGAACAAGCTCCTCGCGGAGAAGCGCTGCGACTGTGAGCTGGTTGAGGGCGTTGAAAATCTCTACATCCGCATCGAGGCCGAGTGCGGCAGCGATACCGCCCTTGTGGAGATAAAGGATTACCACAGCAACGTAACGAGACTTGAGAAAAACGGCGTGGCGCTCATCGAAGAGGTCACCCCCGAACAGAAGGCGAGCCAGTCTCCCGACAAATCTCTGCTCAACGTCAGGGACATCTACGATTTTGCAAACGAGGTCAATCTTGACGATGTGCGCGGCGTGCTTGAAAATCAGCTTCGCTGCAACAGCGCCATTGCGGAAGAGGGACTCAAAAATCCCTGGGGCGCCGAGGTCGGAAGAACGATACTCGAAAGCTCCGACAGTCTTGTCAACCGCGCCCGCGCCTACGCCGCGGCAGGCTCCGACGCGAGGATGAACGGCTGCCCCATGCCCGTTGTCATCAACTCCGGCAGCGGCAATCAGGGCATTACCGTGTCCATGCCGCTTCTCGTCTACGCAAGAGAATATAAGGTGGATGAGGACAAGGTGCTTCGCGCGCTCGCGCTGGCAAACCTCATCTCTCTGCACCAGAAACGCTATATCGGCAGCCTCTCCGCCTACTGCGGTGCGGTCAGCGCCGCAACGGCGAGCGCCTGCGGCATCGCGTACATGATGGGTGCAAGCTATGAGACGCTGTGCGGACTCATCACCGACTCCATCAACACCACAGGCGGCATGGTCTGCGACGGCGCCAAGTCCTCCTGCGCGTCCAAGATCGCAACGGCGGTCGGCACCGCCCTGCTCAGCATGGAGATGAGCGAGAAGGGCCGTGTGTTCCTCCCCGGCGAGGGTCTGGTGGAGAACGACGTTGAGGAAACCATCGCAAACGTCGGACGTATGGGCCGCGAGGGTATGAAGAGCACCGATGTCGAAATTCTCAAAATAATGCTCGGCAAATAAATAAGTCAAATATGGGCTGCCGCGTGCCATAAAGGCGGTGCCGCGATTGTTCGCGGCAGGAGAAATATTCATGTTCAAAGAAGCAATCGAAAAATACTATCCCGAAATGAAGGCCATCCGCGAGGATATCCACAGGCATCCTGAGCTTTCCTTCAAGGAGGAGCACACCTGCGCGCTCATTATGGAAAAGCTCAAGGAGTACGGCGTTGACGAGGTCAAGCAGGTGTGGAACACCGGCGTTGTCGGTCTTATCAAGGGTCAGCTCGGCGAGGGCAAATGTCTCGCCATCCGCGCCGATACCGACGCTCTGCCCGTTATCGAGGAATCCGGCCTTGAGTTCAGCTCCGAAAACCCCGGCGTCATGCACGCCTGCGGGCACGACCTGCACATCACCTCTCTGCTCACCACCGCACGCCTGCTGTGCGAGAACCGGGATAAGTTCAAGGGCTGCGTAAAGCTCATTTTCCAGCCGGCCGAGGAATCCGCCAACCCCAACGACACCTCCGGCGGTGCAAAGCCGATGATCTGGAACGGCTGCATGGAAAACCCCCATGTGGACGCCATCATTGCCATGCATGTTGAGCCTTCCGATGTCCAGCACCCCACCTTCGCAATCAAGCGCGGCGTCATCACCAGCGGCTTTGACGTGTACCGCTTCGATGTTCACGGCAAGACCGCGCACGGCTCCCAGCCCCAGCACGGCCACGACGCCGTTCTCGCGCTCAGCCAGTTTATAACGCTGCTCCAGCAGGTCGTCTCCCGCAACGTTGACCCGCTCAGAACCGCAATCCTCACCGTCGGCACCATTTCCGGCGGCTCCGCCATCAACATCATCCCCGACTTTGCAACCGCCGGCGGCGTTTTCCGTTACTACGACAACGAGACCGCAAAGGTCATTTATGAAAATACCTGTGCCATTGCAAAGGGTGTTGAGCTTGTTTCCGGCTGCAAGATAGACATTGACAGCAAGCAGGGCTATGCCTGCGTCGTCAACGATGACGCACTTGTCGATCTCGCGCTTGAGACGCTTGGAAAAGAGAATGTGATGATGATGGCTGAA
>CAMEHJ010000116.1 GCA_945917385.1 uncultured bacterium | reverse complement strand
AAATCTTATTGATGCTTTCCAGCTCTCAAAAGAATCTTTATAGTCATTTCTGACTTGAACTTTTTTAGTTCACTTGAACCCTTTTCTGGTGCTTATTTAGCATAAGCTTTTTCTTACATTGTTCAAGTTTCAAGGTACATCTCGCTCCCGTCGCTCTCGACGACAGCTCTTTTATTATAACTCAGCCTTTTCGCTTTGTCAAGAACTTTTTTCAAATTCTTTTGGAATTTTTTAAGTTCTCATTCTCAAGTTGTCTGCCGCTCTCTCGGGCGCTTGACTAATATAGCACCGGAAACGACTTATGTCAACACTTTTTTCCCAATTTCTGCAATCTTTTTTTCGGTTTCTTTCCTCGTCTAAATATTGTGCTCAGAACCGGTTATAATACCCAATATGTATACGCCACGTTCATTAAAGGCCGAGTCTCCGCACCGGCGCTCTTTACCAGAATACAAATCAATATTGTCATCGGACTCTCTTAAAGCCATCTTTTCCGACTGCGGAGACTTTGAAGCGCGCGAACTTAGCTTTGGTCTTCGCGGCGGGATAAAGATAACCGCTTGCTGGCTCGACGGCATTGTCTCCGGCAACGAAGTCACCGAGGGGATCATCCGTCCGTTCACGGAGCTTCTGCGCTCCGCAGGTGTCCAGACCGAGCAGGACTGCATCTCGCAGGTGATGTCCGGCGCGGTGTACAGTCACTCAGCAAAGCGGCGGGACACGCTTGACGATGTTGTCGACGCTCTCACGCATGGCTTCTGCGCGCTTATATTCGACGGCGCGGCGCAGGCGGTATGCTTCGAGGTCAAGACTGGCAACACACGCTCTGTATCCGAGCCGACTCTCGAAAAATCCATCAAGGGCGCGAAAGACTCTTTCGTCGAAACTCTGCGTACCAATACCGCGCTCGTCCGGAAGCGGATATGCTCGCCGAAGCTCAAAGTCATCGAGAGCAGCATCGGCCGCAAATCGCACACGAAGCTTGCAATTATGTTCGTCGACGGCGTCGCCTCGCCCGATACCGTCCGCGAGCTTGCCTCCCGGCTCGACGCGCTCGATGTCGACGCGCTCCTTGCAACCGGTACGCTCGAAGAATATATAGTAGACGCGCCGCGCTCTCCCTTTCCGCAGCTGCTGCACACCGAGCGCCCCGACCGCTTCTCGATGTACCTGATGGACGGACGCGTCGGCATACTCATTGACGGGCTGCCTATCGGCCTTGTCCTGCCTGTGACTCTCGCAGAGTTTATGAAAGTGACGGGCGACGCGAGCAACAACTATCTCGTCGCAACAGTGCTCACCGTGCTGCGGTACTTTGCGCTCTTTCTCAGTATTTTTCTCCCGGCGCTCTATGTCGCGATCGCGATGTACCACCAGGAGATGATCCCGACGCCGCTGCTGCTGTCGATCATTGAAGCGAAACAGAACGTCCCGTTCTCCACGGCGCTGGAGATCATGGGCATGCTCATTTCCTTTGAGCTGCTTCAGGAGGCTGGTCTGCGTCTGCCGAACCCGATAGGCGACACGGTGTCCATCATCGGCGCGCTGATAGTAGGCCAGTCGGCGGTCGAGGCGCAGGTCGTTTCGCCCATAGCAATAATCGTCGTTGCGGTCTCCGGGATTGCGGGCTACACCCTGCCGAGTCAGGACTTCGGCTCGGCGATACGGCTGCTGCGCTTCGCGCTCGTCATCGCGTCGATACTCGCGGGCTTCTTTGGCGTGGGCGCGGCACTGTGCCTGCTGACGCTGCACCTTGCGGACATCGACAGCTTTGGTGTGGACTATACCGCGCCACTTAGCGATGGCGAGCCGTCCCCGCTCCGGCGGCTTCTGCTGCAAAAGCCGAAGCCCCTCAACAAGTTCCGCGACCCGCACCTCAAAACTCCGGATAAAAGGCGGCAGAAATGAAAAAAGCGATCTGCGTTATCCTTGCGCTTGCGTCCGCGTTTACGCTCACGGGCTGCACAAGCGTGTACTCAAACTTCAAAGAGATAGAACAGCTGCTCGTCATTCAGGACATGGGGCTCGACAAGCAGGGCGGGGGCGTGCTGCTGTCGCTGTGCTCTGCGTCGGACGAGAGCACCGGCAACGTGCCCAAGCGGCTCTACGGTACCGGCGACTCGATCACCACGGCGCTTGAGCATATCTATAACTATTCCTTTGAGGATATTCTTTTCTGTTCCCACATCAGCCATGTGCTCATCGGAGAAAAAGCCGCCGAGAGCGGAATAGACGACTATCTGTCCTATATCTGCCGCTCCCCGATAATGCGCCTTGATATCCCGCTCTTCGTCGTCAAGGGCAGCACAGCGCAGGACGCAGTGCTCAAGGTCGGAGACGGGAACCGCGGCGTAGTTGAGATCATGGATTCCGTAGAGATGAGCGTCGGCCGCCTCGGCAACAGCAGTCTCTATACCGCGGCCGAGACGGTGCGCAACCTCGACCGCTGCGGCAGCTCCCTGATATGTGCGGTGGAGCTGGCCGAGCCGCTCGAAAGCGACAGCGGCGCACCGGCCGGCGACAGTCCGTCCGCCTCCGAAGAGGATGGCTTCGCGACGCAGGATGATGGCAGCGGTAAGCTGACCGCCGTCGTCTACGGCTACGCGGTCATCCGCGACGGTAAGCTCTGCAAGTTTCTCGACCGCGACGAGGCTATCGCAGTCGGCTTTCTCACAAACAAGGTCGGGCTCACGAACGTCACCGTGCGCGACAGGCACGGCTCCCTCGTCGTGCTCGAAATCGACTCAGGCGGCAGCGAAGTTACGCCCGTCTGGTCCGGCACGGGCGAGCTGACTGGGCTGAACATCGCCGTGGATGTGCGCGCCTCGATCGTCGAGGTCAGCGGCAGCTCCGACACGCGCAGCGCGGAATACACCGATCACATCACGGCGCAGCTCGAAGCGCTGATATCCGACTACGTGAGCCGCGTCATGCTCACCTCGCGTGAGCTGCGTTCGGATTTTCTCTGTCTCGCCCAAACAGTCGAGCGCGACGATCCATCAGCCTTCCATATGCTGCCGCAGAGCTTCCCCGACCTTCTCCCCTCTCTCGAGCTTCAGATCAGCGTAAGCGGACAGCTCACGCACACCAACGACGTGAGGGATTTTTAATGGAGGGACTGATATGAACTCCGACAACAGATTCAACCGGCGGCAGCAGCTCGCCCTCGGCACGGTCATCATGCTCTCGCCCGCCCTGCGTCTTTTCCCGTCGCAGAGTGTCATCATGGCCGGGCGCGCAAGCTGGCTGTGCGCGGCGGCCGCCGTCCCGCTCCTTCTCGCGTGGCTGTATTTTATGAGCAGCTTCATGTCCCACCGGCAGCGCGGCGAGGGGCTGCCCGAGCTCATCCTGCGCACGCTCGGCCCCATCGCCGGTAAGATCACCCTCGCCGTGCTGAGCCTGTGGTTTCTGATATACGGCGGCTTTGTGCTGCGCTCCGGGGCTGACAGATTCATCGTTACCATCTACCCAAGCAGCGGCCCCGCCGCGTTCTCGGTCACGATGGGGCTCATTGCGCTTGCCGCGGTGCTGAAGAAGCCGCGCACGATGGTGCGCTTCGCGCGCATCGTAAAGCCCGTACTTATGGGCGTTTTGTTTATGGTGGCGTTCTTCTCGCTGTTCTCGCTCGATTTCTCCAATCTCCTGCCGGTCACGGTGCATGATGTTATGCCCGTCATGCGCGGCTCGGTCATCGCCGTCGATGTTGTCACGAGCGCCGTATTTTATATATGTATGCTCGAGGGCGGCTGCACCGACGGCAGCGCCGGGCGCTTCGGTGCATTCTCGCGCTGGCTCACCGGCCCCTGCCTGCTGCTGACGATGCTCAGCGTGATAATCGTCGGCTCCTTCGGCGCGGAGCTGTGCGTGCGCCTGACGAAGCCTTTCTTCGCGCTGGTGCGTAACCTTGTGTTCTTCAAGACCGTGGAGCGCGTGGAAGCCCTTGTCGTGATGCTCTGGATCTTTCCGGATTTCCTGCTCGTCTCCTCTGTGCTGTACTCCGCGCAGTACTGCCTGCGGCTCATCTTCGGGAAGGACCCGACATATAACGGCGAGCGCCTGACCGACTTCTCCGGCGGGCGCTGGGTGATATGGCTCTGCTGCGCCGTGTGCGTCGCAGCGTCCCTGTTCATCGCGCCGACTCCCGCTTCGCTCGATTTCTGGTCGGCGACGATCGTCCCCTACGTGAGCCTTGCCATCTTCTTTGTGCTCCTCCCGCTTGTGTACGCCGCGGGACGCATGAGAAAAAGCATATAAGCAGCACCGCCTGAGAGCGCGAAACTCTCAGGCGGTGCATTATTATATATAGGTAGGCGTTTTTTACTTTATGAAGTCCGCAAGCTCTATCTGCGCAAATCCGGGGACATACTCAAGCTTCGTCTCGCCGAGGACAGCCTCCATGCGCTCCGCGTAATCGGCGTTCGCCCAGTATTTTCTCGCGGTCATCGGGGTGTTCTGGGAGGTGTAGTCGATAACGCTGTCAGGATTGTCCGGCAGGCGGAGAATGATATGGTAGCCGTAGTCGGACTGCACGGGCTCGGAAACCTCGTATGCCTCCAGCGCCTTTACCGCGTTCTCAAACTCCGGCACCATCTTGCCCTCAGTGAAAGTATAGCCGTCGGGGTAAGTGGTCTTGCCGGTGTCCTCGCAGTATTCCTCCTTGAGCTCGGCAAAGCGCTTCATAAGCTCGCTCTGGTCGGTTATCGCGGCAAGCTCCTTGTATATCTCGTCAGCCTTGGCCTTCTTGTCCGCCTTGTCCGCATCGCTCAGCTCCTCGCCGGTGGACGGATCCTTCGTCATAATGAGGATGTGGTTTGCGGACATATAGCCGTTTTCCTTAAGGTAGCTGAGTGCGTCCTCATCGGAGACAAGCTCGGAATCCTCACCGTAGAGTGCCTTGAAGTTCTCCTGATACTTGATGTTCGAGAGCGTCATGAGCTCGTATGCATCCATG
>CAMEHJ010000115.1 GCA_945917385.1 uncultured bacterium | reverse complement strand
CGGCGCAACAGGCCGCGCCACCGGCACCCACTGCCACTTTGAAGTGTTTGTCGGCGGTTCAAGAGTTGACCCGGCACAGTATTTCTCCGGAATTTCGTATTATAACTGCTGATTTTCCGAAGACCGATAAGGTATAAGAAAATGAAGATAAAGAGAACTATAATTGCCGCAGTTCTTGCCGCAGGCGTTCTGTTTTCAAACGGCGCGGTTCTTACGGCAAATGCGGTCACACAGAGCGAGATTGACGCTTTGAAGGCAGAGCGTGACAAAATTACCGCCCAGCGCATGGAAAAGCAGGCGGTCGTAGACAGGCTTGAAGCGGAGAAAGCAAGCGTTGTTGACCGCAAACAGGCGATGGATGAGCGCAATTCCTACACCCTTCAGCAGATGGAGCTGAACCGCGAGGAAATCGAGCTTTATGACCGGATGATACTGGAAAAGGAGCTTGAGGTCACGGATGCCGAGACGCTTGAAAAGACGCAGCTTACGCGCTATCGAAGCCGCATCCGCGCAATGGAGGAAAACGGAAATCTCAACCTCATAGCCATTGTATTGAACAGCGATAATCTGAGCGAGCTTATGACGGCGTTTGACGACATAGGCGAGATTATGCAGAGCGACAAGGCTATCGAGAAGGCGTACAGGGCCGCAAAGGAAAACACCGAGCAGGCAAAGCAGGAGTATGAGGAAGTCAGACTTGAGCTTACCGCAAAGCGAGAGGAGCTTGAGGAAGAGCAGGTGGAGCTTCAGGCGGATATTGACGAGGCGACCCAGCGCATCCTTGATCTGGAGTTTGACCTTGAAAACCGCCAGAGAGAGTACGAGGAGATCATGGCGGCAGAGGATGCTGCCAACGCCGTGATCGACCAACTCGTCGCCCAGCTTGAGGCCGAGAGGAAGGCTGCCGAAGAGGCAGCGAACGCGGCCGGAGGCGGCGGGGGCGGAGGAACCGCCACCGCAACGGCAAGCTTCGTATGGCCGGTTGCCTCTTACGTTTACATTTCAAGCCGCTTTGGTATGCGCGTTCATCCGATAACCGGTCAGACGCGCTCCCACACGGGGCTTGACATTGCTTCAAATCAGGGTACAAGCGTCTACGCCGCCGACGGCGGCAAGGTCACAATGGCAGGCTGGAACGGCGGCTACGGCAACTGCATTATGATTGACCACGGCAACGGTTACGTAACCTTGTATGGACACCTGAATGGCTTTGCAATTTCCCAGGGCGACACCGTCTCGCAGGGGCAGACCATCGGCTATGTCGGCAGTACCGGCACGTCCACCGGCTCTCATCTGCATTTTGAGGTTTTGCTCAACGGTTCGAGAATCGACCCGGAGCAGTTCTTCGGCGGACTGACCTTCTCGCCCGACGCGGGCGTATAATCAGATAACCCGGTCACACGACCGAAAACCGGACAGCCGACTCGGCTGTCCGGTTGAGACTGTCAGAAAAAAATACTTCACCTGTTGTGATCAGTGCCGCAGGGGAGCGCGAGGGGGCAAGGCCCGCCTCGCAGTTCAATAATGAGCCGAAAAGCCTGTAATGCTTTTCGGCTGTCCGGTTAGCGACGTTTACCAACATATTACGGAGGTTTCAATGAACAATCTCGGAACCAGAATTTTAATTGGCATCGCCAGACTTTTCTCGGCATTCTTCAACATCAGAATAAAACTCAAGTATGTTATACTTGTGCTCGTGCTTTTGGTCGGCGGTTCCGTGTTCTATACACAGAGAACGATGATAAAAAACGTCGGCGGCAAGGAAGACTACGAAGAGGCGATGCGCTATATCGAGATAAAGGACGTTATTGAAAGCAAATTTATCGACGAGGTAGACAGAGACGCGCTGGGCGACTATGCGGCGGCGGCAATGGTCTCCGGCCTCGGCGACCGCTGGAGCTACTATATGTCCTCGGACGAGTACCAGACCTATCAGCTATACTCCACGAATGAATATGACAGCATCGGAATGTCCATTGCCGAGACCGACGGCGGCGGATTTCAGGTCATCTCCGTAAATAACTCGTCGCCGGCTGCATGGGCGGGACTCAGCTCAGGCATGGTTATTACCTCGGTGGACGGCGTTGATATACGAAAGAACACACTTGACGAGGTCAGGACGCTCATCCGTTCAAAGCTCAACACCAAATTCACTCTCGGCATCGGCAACGGCAAAACCGTTATCGAGGTTGACTGCACCTCAAGCTATACAAGTCCCGTAAACTACCGACTTGAAAAAACTCAGGCAGGCTATGTTCAGATCCTGAATTTCGAGGCGGGCAGCGGACAGGATGCAATCGACGCGATCGAAAACCTTATGAATATGGGCGCGATCGCCCTGGTTATCGACCTGAGAAATAACGCCGGCGGACTTGTGAGCGAGGTCAACACCTTCCTCGATTACCTGCTGCCGAACTGCACGCTGTTCTACGAGACAGACAAAGCGGGCAACAGAGAGGAATACAGGTCTGACAGTATGTGTATTCAGCTCCCGATGGTGGTGCTGATAAACGGTCAGACTTACAGCGAAGCGGAGCTTTGCGCCGCCGTTTTGCAGGAAAACGCCTGGGCGACCATTCTCGGAGAGGCAAGCTCCGGCAGAACGAGAACGCAGGAGACGGTTCAGATCTCCGACGGCAGCGCTATCAGACTTTCAACCGGCAGCTATGTCACCGCAAAGGGGACCGACCTCAGCCGCAGCGGCGGCGTTGTGCCGAACTACATCGTCTATAACTCCGACGCTTCCGCGGCGGGCACCACACAGGGTACGACAGGCGGCGAGGACGGCACCGCGAGTATCTCCAATGACGAGCAGCTTATGCAGGCGCTCAAAATGCTGAGCTGAGCCGGTATAAAATCAAGCTTTGCTTGACATACATGGCAAAAATGGGTATAATTTTCGCACTTTCCAAATACATTGCCCGCCAAGGGCAGAAGGAGAAGTTAACATGGCCACCACGAGCAACAGATTTAAAATGAGTCAGGAGCGTCTCGACGCGCTCAAGGAAGAGCTTTACTATCTCGAAACCACGAGAGAAAAGGAAGTTGCAGAGCTTATCAAAGAGGCGAGAAGCTTCGGCGACCTCTCCGAGAACAGCGAATACGACGAGGCAAAGACCGAGCAGGGTAAGCTTTACTCCAAAATTGCGGAGCTGAAAGTTCTGATTGAGAACGCAGAAATCGTTGACAATATCGAGACGGATGTCCCGAAAGACGCTGTGACGCTGGGCAGCATCGTGTGTGTGCGCGACGTCGAGGACGGCTTTGAGGAGACCTATGAGATCGTCGGCTCTCAGGAAGCCAACCCCCGCGAGGGACGCATCTCCGACGACTCTCCCGTCGGCAGAGGACTCAGAGGCCATAAGGCGGGCGAGACCGTCTCCATCAACGCGCCCGCGGGCGAGCTGAAGTTTGAGATCCTCTCCGTACAGAATAAGTAAGCACAAGAGGTAAGGTATGAGCGAAATTATAAATAACCGCCCCGGCGAAGAACAGGAGCTTTCCGAGATCCTTCAGATACGCCGGGATAAGCTGAAAAACCTTCAGGACGAAGGGCGCGACCCCTTTCAGCAGACCAAGTTTGCAAGAAGCGCATGGTCTGAGGAGATAAAGGCAGACTATGAGAAGTTTGACGGCAAGACCGTGTCCGTCGCCGGGCGTATCATGTCCAAGCGCGGCATGGGCAAGGCCATATTCTGCCATATTAAGGACGACAAGGGACTGATTCAGGTCTACGTTCGTGCAGACGGCGTTTCTGAGACGGAGTTTGCAGACTTTCGCAAGTATGATATCGGTGATATCATCGGCGTGGAGGGCTATGTGTTCAAGACCAGAACGGAGGAGATATCCGTCCATGCGCAGAAGGTCACACTGCTTTCCAAGTCCCTGCGCCCTCTGCCGGAGAAGTTCCACGGCATGACCAATACCGAGCTTAAATACAGGCAGAGGTACGTTGACCTTATCGTGAACGACGACAGCCGCCGCAATTTTGTCATCCGCTCTAAGTTTGTGAGCTACGTCCGCCGTTTCCTTGACGGCCGCGGCTACATGGAGGTAGAGACCCCCGTACTCAATACCATTTCCGGCGGCGCGACCGCAAGACCCTTTATTACGCATCACAATACCCTGAATATGGATATGTACCTGCGTATTGCGACGGAGCTTAACCTCAAGCGTCTTATCGTCGGCGGCATTGAGCGCGTCTACGAGATTGGCAGACAGTTCCGCAACGAGGGAATGGACACCAAGCACAATCCGGAGTTCACCACCGTTGAGCTTTATGAGAGCTATGCCGACTTCAACGACATGATGGACCTCTTTGAGGACCTGCTCTCCGGCGCCGCGATGGAGATTCTCGGCACATACGACGTTGAGTGGCGCGGCGAGAAGATAAGCCTTGCGCCCGGCTTCAAGCGCATGACCATGGCCGAGGCGGTCAAGGAGTATCTCGGCGTTGACTTCATGGCAATCGAGAGTGACGAAGAAGCTGTCGCCGCGGCAAAGTCCGTCGGCGTCGATATGGAAAAGATAGAGCCTACCTGGGGCCATGCCCTGTATGAGTGCTTTGACCAGAAGGTTGAGGAAAAGCTTATCCAGCCCACCTTTATCACCATGCACCCCGTCGATGTCTCTCCGCTTGCAAAGCGCAGCCCCAGGTTCCCCAAACTGACCGAACGCTTCGAGCTGTTCATCTGCGCAAGCGAGATGGGCAACGCCTTCTCCGAGCTTAACGACCCCATCGACCAGAAGCAGCGCTTCCTTAAGCAGGTCGAGCTTCGCGACAAGGGCGACGACGAGGCGGGCATGATGGACGACGACTTTATCAACGCCCTTGAGTACGGTATGCCGCCCACCGGCGGACTCGGCATCGGCATCGACCGCTGTGTCATGCTGCTGTCCGGCTGTGACTCGATAAGAGACGTTATTCTTTTCCCGACAATGAAGTCCTTACCGAACGACAAGTAAGAAAACCCCAGTATTTAT
>CAMEHJ010000114.1 GCA_945917385.1 uncultured bacterium | reverse complement strand
CCTGAGTTCTGCCCCCAGTGCAAGGTTCCCGGCTCCAAGTTCACCGAGCAGAAGGGCGAGATGAGCTGGGCTGCCGAGCACGTTGTCGGCGTCGGCAAGCAGTTCGGCGCGGATGTTCCCGAAGAAGTCAAGGCGGAGATCATTGCAGGCCTGAAGGCCAACTTCGAGGGTGAGTGCACTGAGGTCGGTATGTACCTTGCAATGGCAAGAGTCGCACACCGCGAGGGTTACCCCGAAATCGGCATGTACTGGGAGAAGGCCGGCCTTGAAGAGGCTGAGCACGCAGCAAAGTTTGCGGAGCTGCTTGGCGAGGTCGTCACCACCAGCACCAAGAAGAATCTCGAAATGCGCGTTGACGCCGAGAACGGCGCTACCGCAGGCAAGTTCGAGCTTGCTAAGCTCGCAAAGAAGTACAACCTCGACGCTATCCACGACACCGTTCACGAGATGGCACGCGACGAAGCCCGCCACGGCAGAGCATTTGCCGGTCTGCTGGAGCGCTACTTCGGCAAGTAATACAGGGAGGATAAGACCATGAAATATGTTTGCAACGTTTGCGGCTGGGTCTACGATGAGGACGAGGCCGGCGTGAAGTGGGAAGACCTGCCCGAAGATTTCGTATGCGAGCTGTGCGGAGTCGGCAAGGACGAGTTTACCGCAGAATAACAGAAACACAGAAAGATGGAGTTTTTTTGCTCCATCTTTCTTGGATAATTGAATGATATGCAAAAAGGAGAAAATTATGGCTAACAAATACGCGGGAACCAAGACCGAAAAGAACCTTTGGGAAGCCTTCGCGGGCGAGTCACAGGCAAGAAATAAGTACACCTACTTCGCATCCGCCGCAAAGAAAGCCGGCTACGAGCAGATTGCCGCGCTCTTCCTCCAGACCGCGGACAACGAGAAGGAGCACGCAAAGCTCTGGTTCAAGGAGCTGGGCGAGCTTGGCAACACCGCGGAGAACCTTCTGCACGCCGCCGAGGGCGAGAACGCCGAGTGGACCGATATGTACGACAGAATGGCAAAGGAAGCCGAGGAAGAGGGCTTTACCGAGCTTGCGGCGAAGTTCCGCGGCGTTGCGGCGATCGAGAAGTCCCATGAGGAGAGATACCGCGCCCTGCTGAACAATGTCGAGACCAAGCAGGTATTCGAGAAGGCCGGTGTTCAGGTCTGGGAATGCAGAAACTGCGGCCACATCGTTGTCGGCACCGCAGCCCCCGCGGTCTGCCCCGTCTGCGCACATCCTCAGGCTTACTTCGAGGTCAGAAAAGAGAACTACTGATAATATGCTGTTTTAAGGCGGGAGCTTTGCTCCCGCCTTTTCAGAGACCATAAAACTGTTGAATATAGTTCCGATACAGAGCAGCGGGGAATGTGTGCAAGGGGTTAAGACCCCTTGCACGTTCAATATACAGATTTTTTGAGCTTTATGAAGGTCAAAAAATCCTTTCGGCTTGTCAAAAGTGCTTTTTGACAAGCCGAAACGGGAGCTTTGATTCCGCCTTTTTTCGTTGAAAACAACGGAACGTTGTGGTAAAATGACCGCACACAGGAAAGAGGGCAGGCCGTTGGAAAAAATCATCGAAAATATATCGCGGCTGTTCGGCTGCAATAAAAGCGAAATACATGGCTTCGAGAAAATCGACGGCGGCATGATGAACGAGAGCTTCATTTTCTCCCTGCGCGGGGAAAAATATGTGTACAGACGCGCGGGAGAGGGCATTGAAAAGCTTGTTGACAGGCACCACGAGAAGGAATGTATCGAGGCGGCGCACAGGCTCGGCTATGACGCAACATATATCTGCATGGACGGCTGCGAGGGCTGGAAGCTGTCGCGCTATGTGGAGAAGTTCCGTGAGCCTGACTATCACAGCCAAGAGGATATGCGCACCGTCGCCGCGACACTGAGACGCCTGCACGCGGAACCCTTTCGCACAAACTTCGGGCTTGACCCGTGGGGGGATGTCGCGGCGCTTGAGGCGCTTGCCGAAGAGAAAAGCCCCGGCTGTCTCAAAGGTCACAGGGCGCTTCGAAAGAGGATAGGCGCACTGTATGACGCCACCGTGGGGGACGGAGTGGAGAAGTGCTTCTGCCACGGGGACACATACAAAAATAACTGGATGCTGTGTCCGGACGGAGAGGTTATTCTTATCGACTGGGAGTACGCGGGGACGAGCGACCCCGGAGTTGACGTCGGCTACCTTATCATAGACGCCGGATACGACTTCGATACTGCGGAGAAATTTATTTATACTTATCTGGGGCAGGAGGACAAAAATAAACTGTTCCATTTCATGGCGTACTCTGCTATAATAGCATACTACTGGTTCGTCTGGGCGACGTACCGCGAGAGCTGCGGGGCAGATACTCACGGCGCACTTGAGCACTGGCGGGACATGGCATATAAATACAGCGAGACAAAGAGGACAGAGCAATGAACAAAGTCAAAGAATTTCTCAGGCGCAAGAACATCGTGTTCTCCGTAAAGCGCTATTTCATTGACGCGATGGGCGCAATGGCGCAGGGTCTGTTCTGTACCCTGCTTGTGGGCACCATTCTGAACACCATCGGTACACAGCTCAATATCGGATTTTTGAGTAATCCCGTGGTTTCCGCGGGCGGGACTGCATATACTATCGGTGGTATGGCTTCCGCCATGGTCGGCCCCGCAATGGCGGTCGCGATCGCAAACGCGCTCCAGGCGCCGCCGATGGTGCTGTTTTCGCTCATCCCCGTCGGCTACGCAACGAACGTCATGGGCGGCGCGGGCGGTCCGCTCGCCGTGTTCTTTGTGGCGATTATCGCGGCTGAGGTCGGCAAGGCGGTCAGCAAGGAGACAAAGATCGACATTCTCGTCACGCCTATCGTGACCATTCTCGTCGGCGTCGGCGCGTCGGCGCTTATCGCGGCGCCCATCGGCACGGCGGCCGCGTCCTTCGGAAAGCTTATCATGTGGGCTACCGAGCTTCAGCCCTTCTTCATGGGCATCCTTGTGTCCGTGGTCGTCGGCGTGGTGCTGACGCTGCCGATATCCAGCGCGGCCATCTGCGCGGCGCTCGGTCTGGTTGGTCTTGCGGGCGGCGCTGCGGTTGCGGGCTGCTGCGCGCAGATGGTGGGCTTCGCGGTGATGAGCTTCAGGGAGAATCGCTGGGGCGGTCTTGTCGCGCAGGGCATCGGCACAAGTATGCTCCAGATGGGCAACATCGTGAAAAATCCGAGAATCTGGATCCCGCCCACACTCGCCTCCGCCGTCACAGGACCCATTGCCACCTGCCTGTTCAAGCTTAAAATGAACGGCGCGGCAGTATCCTCCGGCATGGGCACCTGCGGCTTTGTCGGGCAGATCGGCGTCTACTCCGGCTGGGTAAACGACATTGCAAACGGTGCGAAGGCCGCGATAACCGGCGCCGACTGGGCGGGGCTTATCCTTGTGTCCTTTGTTCTGCCCGCGATACTCACATGGCTGTTCGCCATCCCCCTGAGAAAATGGGGCTGGATAAAGGACGGAGACCTTAAACTCAATCTCTGATAAAAAAGGAGGTCGGGGAAATGTATATTGACCTGACTTATATCGTGCTCGTACTGCCGGCGGTGCTGCTGAGCCTGTGGGCAAGCTGGAACGTAAACAGCACCTACCGCAGATATTCTCAGGACAGCAACTCGCGCGGACTTACCGCGGCGGAGGCGGCAAGGCGAGTTCTGAACGCAAACGGGCTTTCAAATGTTCCGATAGAGTGCATCCCCGGCGAGCTTACAGACCACTACGACCCCTCGGCGAACGTCGTGCGTCTTTCCGAGGGCGTATTCGGAAGCTGCTCTACGGCGGCGATAGGAGTTGCGTGTCACGAGGTGGGACACGCCATACAGCACGCGACCGGCTATCTGCCCGTCAGAATAAGAAGCGCCATTGTGCCGGTGACGAACATCGGGGCAAAGCTCTCGGTGCCGCTCATCATGGCGGGACTGCTGCTGAGCGGGTTCTCGCAGAAGCTTATCATGGCGGCGTACATCGGCATATTGCTGTTCTCGCTGTGCGCGGTGTTTCAGATCGTCACGCTGCCGACGGAGTTTAACGCAAGCCGCAGGGCGCTTGTGTCGATTCAGGACATGAACCTGCTCACGGGTGAGGAGCTTACGGGCGCCAGACGGACGCTGCGCGCGGCGGCTCTGACCTATGTTGCGGCGCTTACGACAACGCTTGTCCAGCTTCTGAGATTTATTATTCTCGTAAACTCCAGAAGCAGCAGAAGAAGATAAAAAAATTCCATTCCCGAGAAGGGAATGGAATTTTTTTATACGGCTGCCTTGCGCCGTTCAAGCTCTGCGCAGATGCGCTCGTACTCTTCCTCGTCGAGGATATAGTTCTTCTTGTACAGGAAGTGGGATATCAGCATCAGCGCGCAGGGGATGACGGTCATGCTCATAAGCAGCCCCACGCTCTGAACACGGCTCACGCCGGAGAGCGCCGCGGCAATCTGCGTAAGCTTGTCCGCCTCGCTGATAAGACCCTGCGTGCACGCCTGTTCGAGAGTGGAGATCTGATTTGTGAAGCCCGTCACGCCGAAAATAACGTAGGTAGCGGAGGTGACGGCGACGACGAGAGCGGAGCTGAGCTTTGTGATGAACGGACGCAGAGAGGCGATGATGGCCTCGTCGCGTGTGCCGGAGATGTACTCGTTATACTCGACGGTGTTGATAATGGAGATCATCATAATTAGGTAGTAGCAATACTGACCGAAGTTTGAGAGCATATAGCCCAAGACGATGAACACGAATTTGACCGTGCCGCCGAGCGCAAGCCCGCCTCCAAGCATCAGCACATAGCCGGCGCAGGAGATGACCGCCATCAGCTTCATGAGCTTTTTGCGGTGTATCCTGCGGGAGATTGCGGGGTAGAAAATCATCAGAAACGCCGTGGCCGACATTCCGACGGTGGTGAACAGCGAGTACAGCCCGCCCTCATACCCGAACTCAAAGTAAATGTAGGTCGAGCCGAT
>CAMEHJ010000113.1 GCA_945917385.1 uncultured bacterium | reverse complement strand
GGGTCTTATCCTTGTTATTATGGGTATATTTCGCTTCGGCGGACTTATTAAGTAAATTCCCTCTACTATTACCACCGGTTTTACCGCGGGCATTGCCGTCACCATTTTCCTCGGCCAGCTCAAGGACTTTTTCGGTGTAAAATATATGCACGGCGAAGCGCCGATTGAGACGCTTGAAAAGGTCGAGGCACTCATCAATAACTTCTCCACATGGAACGTGTGGGCACTGGTCGTCGGACTTATCTGCCTTGCAATACTCATTGTCTACCCGATGTTTGAAAAGCGCGTGCCGCCCTCTCTCGTTGCCGTTATAGTGAGCAGCATTATCGTAAAGCTTTTCGCTCTTCCGGTGAACACCATCGGTGATCTTTACACAATAAGCAGCGGACTGCCCGCAATACATATGCCGGTTTTCTCAATCTCCGGCATCTCGGCCGTTCTTCCCGACGCCTTCACTATTGCCATTTTAGCGGGTATTGAGTCGCTTCTCTCCTGCGTGGTCGCGGACGGAATGGTCAACACCCGTCACCGCTCCAATATGGAGCTTGTGGCTCAGGGTATCGGCAACGTTGGTTCCGCGCTCTTCGGAGGCATTCCCGCCACCGGCGCTATCGCGAGAACCGCGGCCAATATCAAAAGCGGCGGACGCACGCCTGTTGCGGGTATGGTTCACGCAATCGTACTTCTGCTTGTCCTGCTTGTGCTCATGCCCCTTGCGGCGCTTATACCCATGCCCTGCATCGCGGCGATACTCTTCATCGTGGCATACAATATGTGCCAGTGGAGACCATTCGTGAAGCTTGTAAAGACCGCGCCCAAGAGCGACATTCTGGTTCTCGTGCTCACTTTTGTGCTGACCGTGGTATTTGACCTTGTTGTCGCAATCGAGGTCGGGCTGGGGCTTGCCTGCCTGCTGTGTATGAAGCGGGTGGGCGACGAGACCTATGAAAGCGGCTGGAAGGATGAGGGCATAGTCGGCGGAGAGGTCCGCAAGATACCGATGAACGTCCGCGTATATGAGATCAGCGGCCCGATGTTCTTTGGCGCCGCGGGACAGATCGACGATATAAGTCTCGAAGAAAACACAAGCGTGCTTGTGCTCAGGATGAGAAGCGTGCCCGCCGTTGACGCAACCGCGCTCAACTCGCTTGAAAAGCTGTATGCACGCTGTGCAGAGCAGAATGTTACGCTCATTATGTCTCACGTCAATGAACAGCCCATGAATGCAATGGAGAAGTCCGGACTTGCAGAGAAAATAGGAAAGGACAACTTCTGCCCCTGCATTGAAAAGGCGCTTGAACGCGCAGACATACTTACCTGATAAAAACCTGCCCGGAATTTGTCCGGGCAGGTTTTTAAAGAAAAGAGGAATAATATGAATGAAAAGAGAACTGCCGTTTTATACGTTCACGGCAAAGGCGGGAACGCGGCAGAGAGCGAGCATTATAAGCATCTCTTTCCCGAATATGATGTGATTGGGTTTGACTATAAAGCGGAAACGCCGTGGGCTGCAAAGCCGGAGTTCAAAGCTGAAATAAACAAGCTGCAATCACAGTATGATGAAATAATTCTTGTTGCCGTCAGTATCGGCGCGTACTTTTCAATGAACGCCGGGATATCGAATGACATAAACAGAGCATATTTTATTTCACCCGTTGTAAGCATGGAAAAGCTTATTACGAGCATGATGCTCTGGGCGGGAGTCAGCGAGGAGAGGCTTGAACAGGAGGGGATAATCAAAACCGGTTTCGCTGACGACCTGAGCTGGGAATACCTGCAATATGTCAGAAGCAATCCGATAATCTGGGATGTGCCTACCGAAGTAATTTACGGAAGCAACGACAGCCTTCAGTCAAGAGAGACCGTCACGGCTTTCGCAGAAGAACACGGCGCCGGTCTTGCCGTTATGGATGGGGGAGAGCACTGGTTCCACACCGACGAGCAGATGAAATTTCTGGATGAGCGCATCATTAAATGCGAAGAAAAATAAATAAACGCTAAAAATACAGCGGGGCGAAAATTTCGCTCCGCTGTGTTTTTAATATGTAGTTGATTTACTTGCTCAGAGCGGCGATCATCGCGTCGCAGACCTCGTCCATATCGGCAACTATTCCGTAGTCGCAGTAGTTGAAGATGGGGGCGTTGGGGTCGGTGTTGACGGCGATGAACTTCTCCGCATCAACGCCGGTGACGTGGTTCACGGCGCCGGAAACGCCGAAGCCGATGTAGAGCTTGGGCTTGATCATGGTGCCGGACTGACCGACCTGAAGCTTGTAGGGCAGAAGCTCGCGGTCAACGATGGGTCTGGTGCAGGCAAGCTTGCCGCCGAGGAGCTTCGCAAGCGTTCTGTACTTCTCCAGATTTTCGTCCTTGAGTGCGGAGCCGACACAGACGATGGTATCGCAGCTTGCGATGTCGAGCTCAGGGTCAAACTCGTCCGCCTTGTAGCCGAGCAACTTCGTGCAGATCTTCTCAAGGTCAAAGTCGATGGTGTCGTTGATTATCTCAACGTTCTCTTTCTTTCCGGTGGGTATGCACTTGAAGGTACCGGGACGGATGGTGCCGACCTGGGGACGGAGAACGGGAATGGTGATGACAGCCATGATCTTGCCGCCGGCGGCAGGCTCGACGAACTCAATGTCGGTGGTTTCCGGGTTATAGATAAGCTCGGTTGCGTCGCTGGTGCAGCCGGTCTCAAGGCGCGCGGCAAAGCGGGGAGCAAAGTCGCGGCCGTTGACGGTTGCGCCGACAAAGATGGCGGAGGGGAGATACTTCTTGGAAAGCTCGACAAAGAGGTTGGTGTAGGCTTCGGTGTTGTAGCGCTCGTAGCCGGTGCCGGAGACGAGGATGAGTTTATCGACGCAGCATTCCTTGACCTTCTCAAGCTCGGCTTCGGGCAGTGCGCCCGCGACAACGCCGACGAGCTTGTCGCCACTCTGGTCGCAGAGCTTTCTTATCTCGCAGCAGAGCTCCAGACCGACAGGATTTACGGTCTTTCCGTCATGCTCGATATATACCCACATATCTTTGAAATTCTTCTTATCCATTGTACAGTACCTCCTCAATCGTTAATAAGCCCAAGGAGCTTTGCGACATTGGCCTCAACGCTGCCCTCGTCAAGAATGACGCCGGGTTCGGGCATTACGGGCGGGAACATACGGGGAACCTTGGTGGGAGAACCGGGATCGCCGATGCGGTTTCTGTCAAGGCCGGGGATGTCGTTGGAAGTGATGGTGGTGATGGCGACCTTCTTCGCTGCCATCTTGCCCTTGAGATTGGGGATGCGTGCGGGGTAGTTGACCTTCTCCATGGTGAACAGGCACGGGAGCTTGACCTCAAGCGTCTCAACGCCGTCGTCCAGCTCACGGTCAACGACCGCGGTTCCGGCGGAAGCGTTGACTTCCCTGATGAGCAGGGTGGAGGTGACCTGCGCGGTACCGAAGCGCTCTGCAAGCTGGGCACCCATCTGACCGGTAGCGCCGTCAAGAGACTCCTTGCCGCAGAAGATCATGTCGTACTTGTCCTGAGTGTTCGCGGCGGAGAGAATGGAATAGCTGGTGGCGAGGGTGTCGGCATTGCCGAAGGCGCGGTCGGTGATAAGCACTGCCTTATCGGCGCCGACTGCAAGGCACTCGCGGAGAACCTGCTCGGCTGCCGGGGGACCCATGGTGATGAGGGTGATCTCGGCGCCGTAGGTCTCCTTGACCTTCATTGCTGCGGAGAGTGCGTTTGCGTCCTGCGGGTTGAGGATGGCGGGAACGCCTGCGCGGACGAGAAGTCCGGTCTCAGGGTCCATGCGCATCTGGTCAACGTCGGGAACCTGCTTTACACAGCAGAGTATCTTGAGCTTGCCTGCGGGGGCGGAAGCGGCAGGAGCTTCGGCAGCAGGCTCAGCAGTCTTTTCCTTTGCGTCTGCCTTGGGAGTCTCGACTACCTCGACGGATGCCTTGGGAGCTTCAACGGTCTTGACCTCAACGGCGGCGTCGCTGACGACTTTGCCGGGGTTCAGGATGCCGGCGGGGTCAAACGCTGCCTTGCGCGCTGCAAGCTCGTCAACCCTTGCGGGGTTAACGGCCTTGAGATAGTCCTTCTTGCCGCAGCCAATACCGTACTCGCCGCGGATGCAGCCGCCAAGCTCAACGCACTTTGCGTACATTGCGCCCGCAAACTCGGCCATGAGGGGTGCAAACTCGTCCTTGCTTCCGTCGAAGCAGGCGTGGACGTGCAGACCGCCGCTGCAAACATGGCCGTAGCAGAGAACCTTCAGACCCTTTTCCTCGCCAAGCTCCTTTGCGCTTTCAACGAAAGCGGCCATGTTCTCGGCGGGAACGGTAATGTTAAGCTCGTCGGAGCATTTTGCACCGGCCTCCATAGAGGTGTGGAACGCGTCGTGCGCGTCCCATGCGTCGCGCTTGAGACTCAATGAGTCGCAGACGAGGATATCAAGGCACTCAAGCTCCTCGGAAAGCTCGGCAAGAGCTTCCATCTTCTCGTCCAGCTCGTCGTCGCTCTCACCCTCAAGGGTGACCATAAGGGTTGCGCCGACTCTGTCGCCGTCCAGCTCCACGGGGAAAACGGGGTTGCCGGTCACATTGCCGGAGAACTCGACGATATCGGTGTCGAGATACTCACATACGGCGGGAGCGTAGCCTTCGGCCTGGATTCTGACGGCGGCGTTGATGCAGGTCTCAACGTCCATGAAGGGGAAGAGGAGAATAACGTCCTTTGCGGGCTTTTCAACGAGCTTGAGAGTAAGCTCGGTAATTACTGCGAGAGTACCCTCGGAGCCGATGACGGCGGCATACTCTTCCTTGTCGGAGAGCTTTGCGACGGTGCCGTCGGCAAGAACGATAACAGCATCAAGAACATAGTCGCGGGTTGAGCCGTACTTTGCCGCGCAGGGGCCGCCGGCGTTGGTGGACGCATTGCCGCCGATGGTAGCGGTTTTCTCACCGGGGTCGGGGGGATAGTACAGACCGTGCTTTGCCGCCTCGGCCT
>CAMEHJ010000112.1 GCA_945917385.1 uncultured bacterium | reverse complement strand
TGCCCTCGACGAACTCATTGAGCGTCGTCGCCACGCCGCCGCGCGTCGGGTCTCGCAAAACGCGCACCCCGGCGCCCAGCGAGAGAATCGCGTCGGCAAGGCGGTTCAGCGCCGCGCAGTCGGATTTAAGCTCGCCCTGCATCATGCCGTTTCTCGCGAGCATCACCGCCGTGCCGTGGTCGCCCACGGTTCCCGAAACGATGACCTTGTCGCCGGGGCGGATGTTTCGGGGGCTGAGTCCCGGATATTTCATCACGCCGATGCCGGCGGTGTTGATGTAGATTTTGTCGCCGCGCCCGCGCTCGACCACCTTGGTGTCGCCGGTAACTATATGCACTCCGGCGCTTCGCGCCGCGTCCCGGATGGAGGCGACTATTTTTTCAAGCTTTTCTCTCTCCAGCCCCTCCTCGATGATGAAGGCACAGCTCAGATACTTAGGTTCCGCGCCGCACATCGCAAGGTCGTTTACCGTACCGCAGACACTGAGCTTGCCGATATCCCCGCCGGGAAAGAAGATGGGGTCCACGACGAAGCTGTCCGTCGAGAAGGCTATCTCACCCGCGCCTGATATTATCGCGCCGTCGCTGAGCGCGTTCAGCGCAGGGTTTGAAAACGCGGGGACTATAATGTTTTCTATCAGCCGCGAGGTCTTTTTCCCGCCGCTGCCGTAATCGAGAGTTATAATTTCATCCATTTTCATATTTCCTGATACTTATATGCCGCGGCACACGCGCCCTCCGACGACACCATGCACGGCCCCACGGGTTCCTCCGGCGTACATCTCACGCCGAACAGCGGGCATTTCTCCGGGCTGAGTCTGCCGGTGATCACCTCGCCGCAGCGGCAGGCCGTCGGGTGCGGCTTATCCGTGTATGTGATGTGGAACCTGCGCTCGGCGTCAAACTCAGCCAAGGTTTCCTTGAGTGCAAGACCGCTTCCCTCTATTCTGCCAAGCCCGCGCCACATATCCTCGCGAGCGTCAAAGCACTCATCGAGAATGTTCTGTGCAAGTTCGTTTCCTTCGGGCCTTACGGCGCGGCGGTACTCGTTTTCAAGCTTCGGTGTGCCGTCGGAAAGCTGTCTGAGCAGTCTGTACACCGCAATGAGAATTTCCTCCGGCTCAAAGCCGGCGATGACCGCCGGGATATTGTAGTCCCGCACGAGAAAATCGAAGCCCTTTTCCCCGATAACCGTCGCCACATGGCCGGGGCAGATAAAGCCGTCAACGTTGAAACCGTCAAGCTTTATCAGCGTTCTCAGCGCGTTTTCAACGGTCTTGAGCATCGACCACACGCTGAAGTTTTTCACTCCCCGCTCTTTTGCCGTGAGCACCGCCGCGGCGGTGCCGGGGGCAGTGGTTTCAAACCCGACGCCGAGGAACACCACCTGCCTGTCGGGATTTTTTTCGGCAAGCTCCACCGCGTCAACGGGGGAATACACCGTCTCAACTCTCGCGCCGAGGGCGCGCTGCCGGTTCAGGCTGCTGCCCGGTACGCTGCCCGGCACTCTCAGCATATCGCCGTAGCTTGCAATGATTATCTCCGGCCTTTGCGCCAGCTCCAGCACCGCGTCTATCACCTCCGGCGGCGTAACGCACACCGGACAGCCGGGGCCGGAGAGAAGCTGTACGTTTTTCGGCAGCATGGCGCGGATGCCGGATTTGGCAATGGACATCGTGTGCGTGCCGCACACCTCCATCAGCCTGACTTCACCGAGCGGAAGCTTCCCAATCGCGTCCAGAATCAGCTCGCGCCTTTCTTTATCCGAGGGCATTTTCAAGTTCCTCCCACGCGGCAAGATCGTCCTCCGCCTGCTGCTGCGGCAGGCGCTCTATCGCAAAGCCCGCGTGTACCATCACATAGTCGCCTATCCTCGGCTCCTTTATGAAGTCCACGCGTATGCTGCGCGTCATACCCATCGCCTCACCGACGGCGGTATTGCCGTTTATCTCTATTAGTTTCAGCGGAACCGCAAGGCACATTCAAGTTATCCTCCCTGAGTATCGCGTCAGCCGCCATGAGCTGACCGAGGGACAGCCCCTCATCGTTCGGAGAGACGCGCCTGTGCGTGTACACCGCGAAGCCCCGTTGCCTGAGCGCTTCGGGAAGTCTCTCCATAATATACATATTCTGAAAGCTGCCGCCTGAGAGCACCACTCTGTCAAGCCCGCTCTTTTCTCTCGCGGCGGCGCACATCTCACACGACATGGCGACGAGCGTATTCATGAACTTCGCGGCAATCACCCCGGTCGGGATACCCGCATCGCGCTCGGAAACCGCGCTTCGCACCGTCTCGCGCCAGTCATAGCGAAGGGGCGTGCCGGTGAGCGCATAGGGGTAAAGCCCATCCTCTCCGTCCACGGCGCAGGCTTCAAGCAGCACCGCGCCCTGCCCCTCGTAGCTGCATTTTTCGCGGATGCCGAGTATCGCGGCCATGCCGTCGAAAAGCCGCCCCATACCGGATGAGTACGGGCAGTTGATGTTTGACGAGAGCATCATTTCGTACATTGCCGAACTGCCGCTCTCCGGCGTTTCACAGCCCGATTCTCTCAGCAGGGCATAGCCCACGCGGTCGATCTCCTTGGCTGCGCGGTCGCCGCCGATAAGCGGTATTTCGCGGATACTGCCGAAGCGCTCAAACTCAGCGTAGCCGCCTATCAGACATTCACCGCCCCAGATTTTCCCGTCCGTTCCAAGTCCCGTCCCGTCCCACACAAGACCGATGACCCTGCCCTCAAGCAGGTTGTCCGCCATGCAGGAGGCCATGTGCGCGTGATGGTGCTGAACCCTGACGAGCGGCAGCCTGAGCGACTGCGCGAAGTCCGTGGACATATAGTCCGGGTGCAAATCGCAGACGGCAGCTTTGGGCAAGATGTCGAACATATGCTCAAAATGCCGCGTCTGGGAAACGTAGTTATCAAAGGTCTCTATATTTTTCAAATCGCCTATATGCTGGCTGAGGAAAACGTAATTTCCCTTTGACAGGGCGAAGGACGCCTTCTGCTCCGCACCGCAGGCGATAATGGGCATAAGCTCTCTGTCGGTTTTTATCGGGAACGGGACATAGCCCCGGCTTCTTCTTGCGAAGTATTCGTGTCCGTCCAGCACCCAGCAGAGTGAATCGTCACAGCGTGTAACGATCTCCCTGTTGTGCAGCAGAAAGCCGTCCGCAATGCCGTGAAGCTTTTCGACTGCCTCGTCGTTTTTATACATTATGGGCGTGTCGGAGAGGTTTGCGCTCGTCATCACAAGTGCGTCAATGTCCTCGCCCATCAGCAGATAGTGAAGCGGCGTGTACGGCAGCATCACGCCGATATAGGCGTTTTCGCTTATGTACGAAAGCCCTTCTTCGCGCTTTTTCAGCAGGACGATGGGGCGCTCCGGGCTTTCGAGCGTTCTGCGCTCATCCTCGTGAACAAAGCACAGTTTTTCCGCACATTCCGTATCCCGGCACATTAGCGCGAAGGGCTTTTCGTCCCTGTGCTTGCGGCGGCGAAGCTCGTTTACGCTGTCCTCCCTCTCGGCAAGACAGGCAAGGTGCATCCCGCCGAGGCCCTTCACGGCGACTATCTTCCCCTGTTTGAGGTACTCTCTCGCAAGCTCTGACGCGTCCCCCGGAAGCCTTTTTCCGTCACAGTCGAGGAAGAACAGCTCCGGCCCGCACTCAGGGCAGCAGTCCGGCTGCGCGTGGTAGCGCCTATCGTTTATATCCGCATATTCTCTCGCACACTCAGGACACATTTCGAACTCGCTCATCGAGGTCTTTGCCCTGTCGTAGGGCACATCGCGTATGATGGTAAAGCGCGGCCCGCAGTTGGTGCAGTTTATGAACGGATAGCGGTACCGCCGGTCGCCCTTTGTCCTGAACTCTCTCAAACAGTCGTCACATATGCAGATATCGGGTGAGATGAGCGTGTTTCTCGTCTGCTCGGTACGGCTTTCGAGGATGCGAAAGTCCTCAAATCCCGAAAGCACATCCGAATACTCCGCCGTCACATGCTCGATGACGGCAAGGCTCGGCGCGCGCGCCGGCAGCTCGCGCACAAAGCGGCGCAGCGTCTCCTCCTCACCCTCAAGCTCAAGCTCAACTCCGGAGGAGGTGTTTTTGATATACCCTTTTAGTCCAAAGTCGGACACGGTTCTGTGTACAAAGGGCCGAAAGCCCACGCCCTGAACCACGCCCTCTATACGGATTCGCGCTTTTTTCACCGCTGAACCTTCCTCGGGTAAAATTACTTCAACCTTATTTTATGGCATTTGACATAACAATGCAAGAAAAGTAATTTTTTTAACATTGGTTTCTGGCAAATTCACTAAATTTGACAGAAAATCAGCAATCAGGACATTCTATACCCGTCCCACTTATCCGACCCGAACGGCTTCACAGGATGCGAAACACCACCCCCAAGGCATATCCTTACCCCCCTTGGCTCTCCCTTTGGGAGAGTCAAGTCGAAGCCGACTGAGAGGGTCAAGCAATGACCATGCCGTTCATCGCACCCCAACAAAAACCGAACCGAAGCCCAGCGCAGCGGCTTCGGTTCGGAGAGGAGGAGCAGCGGAACGAGCGCACTCTGACTTTTGATGCGCAGCATAAAAAGTCAGAGTAAGCGATGTGAAGCTTGCTCGAATCACCAAAACCGAACCGAAGCCCAGCGCAGCGGCTTCGGTTCGGAGAGGAGGAGCAGCGGAACGAGCGCACTCTGACTTTTGATGCGCAGCATAAAAAGTCGGAGTAAGCGATATGGAGCTTGCTCCGACGAGAGCTTGCTCCGACGTCAGCTCCAGTTCCCGCTCACGCCGTCCGGTGCGTCGCTTGTGCGCTTGCGCGTATCTCCGTTTTCCTCGCGCTCCCATGGGCGCGCGTCGTGTCCCGTTATCACCGGGGGCTGCTTTTCCTTATTTTTCTTCTTTTTTGCCATGTTTTCGCTCCTTTGTCCAAGTTAGTCCAACGGGAGTTGAACACTCACCGCATTTGAGCGGCACTGTCGGGCTGATTTTGA
>CAMEHJ010000111.1 GCA_945917385.1 uncultured bacterium | reverse complement strand
TGATGGAATACATCGGGTGGCGGACTATTCCGTACATACCCGTACTGATGACCTTCTGCCCCTCCTGAACCTCCACGGTGCGCGATAGATACGCATTTTCGCGCATAAGCTCCGCATAGCCGAGGTAGCACAGCAAAAACACCGCACAGCCCAGATACACCGCCCACATCGGCAGCTTTGTCCACCCAAAGCGGAAGTCAAGCCCGCAGAGAATAAACGAGGCGACAAAAACAAGCGAGGACATCAGTATGACCTTTTTCTGCTCCGGCTCCTTCTCGTTCGTGTTAAGACGCTTTTTAAGAAGCTCCGGCGCGAAGAAAAGCATCGAAATCCCCAGTATTATCATCGGCACGAACAGGATTGCCGCAAGCCGCCACGCTCCCGGATAGCTCCATGTCCCCGCCGGCAGAAACAGCAGCAGTCCGAGACACACCATACCCGAAATCATTTTCAAAACTCCGTTAAGCGCAAGCTTTGCTTTCATTTTCTGCTCCTTTTCTTCGGTTTCGGAAGCTCGTCATACATTGCCCGGAAAAGCCCTCCATTTCGTAGCCTGCCCGCGCGCTCATTTTAAGCGTGTACGCCACGGCGTACAATACCCCGACAGCCTTTTTATACGCCCCATCCTCCTCGTTGGGATTGCCCTTGCCGCGCACGGCGATATAGTTCGCCTTCGGGACGAGAACTATCTCAGGTTTGTTTTTCGGCATATAGAACTCTTTGTACTCTTTCTTAAAATCAAAAGCCACGGCGTCTGAGCTCCTTATGGATTTTATTTGTTTTTCGTATCAACAACGAGCCTTAAAATCGCAAATACCGCTGCATACAGCACTCCCGCGACAGGCCATACCAGCCATGTGAAGTCCCAGCGGGAGGTCCAGAAGCTCCAGCCGAGGTAGATTGCGGTCGCGGTACACCAGTACACGGTGTCAAAGGTGTCGAGCTTTTTTCTCGCCTTTTTCTCGGCTCTGCTGTAATCGCCCTCCTGCAAAAGAGTGTCGAAGCTGCCCTTCACAGTGCTGACGCGGATTATCATATTCACGCCCGCCGCCACAATAATGAGCAGCAGCGAGACGAAAGACGCGCACACATAGTCCGCCGCGCCCGCGAGCGCCCCGACAATCAGCGGAATAACCGCCACAATACATAAGACTACGCCGAGCGCGACGCCTCTTGTGTAGGCCGGCTCGTAGGCGCTGCGTTTTTCCCTGACCATGCCGGTAACGCCGTACTCCGTCTCAAAGCTTTCTTTCTCAAGGTGCTCCATGCGGCTGTCTCTTATACCGTTGGTAATGAAAATGTACACCGCCGCCGCGACCAGTCCGAACAGCGCCAGAAGTCCGATACCTGCAGCAAGCTCAGCGCTCATATTCCAGATTTTATACTCCGCCATTGCCGAGGCAAAGATCAGCAGGGCGGGACTTACTATGCACATGGCGGTAGCGTTTGCGATTTTTACGGCGCTTTGACGCTTCATATCGAGGAATGTGTGCGCCTCCTGCATGGTTACGCGGCGCAGCGGCGTCTCGTCCGCGGTAAACGGTTCTTCGCACGTTGAGGGTACGGCCGCCTCGATTTCATCCTTCAGAAGGTAGTCGGTGCTCACGCCGAAAAGCTCCGCCATTGCGACTATCCTCTGCAAATCGGGTATCGACTGTGCACCCTCCCATTTTGACACAGCCTGTCTCGAAACATTAAGCTTTTCCGCAAGCTCCTCCTGCGACCAGCCGTTTTTCTTTCTCTCGTTTATTATCTTGTCTGCCAGAATCATTTTTTCGTTCCTCCTGTTGGTTTGGCTTTCCTTTTCGGTGCGCCCATTATAGGGGCTTTCGCCGCTTACATACCACCATCCTGGCTTTTCAATTACGCAACCGGCGGTTGCGCCTTGTATTTTTATTGCAAAATAAATGATTCGGTGCTATACTTTCGTCCAAACTGATTATAAAGGATTAAAGCATGAAACTCAAGGCATTTAAAGCGGCTTTTCCGTACACCATACCGATTTTCGCGGGCTTCTGGTTTATCGGTCTGACCTACGGTATATATATGAACGCATCGGGTTTTTCCTTTGTCTACCCGATGCTGATGAGCTTTTTTATCTTCGGCGGCTCGCTTGAATTTGTCGCGGCGGAGATGCTGCTCAGCCCGTTTGCGCCGCTGCAGGTTTTTCTCATGGCGCTGCTCATTCAGGCTCGCCACCTGTTTTACGGTATCTCCATGCTTGATAAATTCAAGGGCACCGGCTGGAAAAAGTTTTCGCTCATCTACGGTATGTGCGACGAGAGCTTTTCCATAAACTACTCGGCAAAAATCCCGGAGGATGTAGACAAGGGCTGGTTCATGCTCTTTGTCACATGGCTCAACCGCTTTTACTGGGTGTCGGGCGCGACCATCGGCGGGCTTGTCGGCTCGCTTCTCAAATTTGACACATCGGGAATAGGCTTTGTTATGACGGCGATGTTCGTTGTCATCTTCCTCGATCAGTGGCTGAAGGAGAAAAGTCACGCATCCTCGCTTATCGGTATCGGTGTCTCTGTTCTCTGCCTTGTCATATTCGGGCCTGACTCCTTTATGCTGCCGACAATGGCCGCGATCATCCTGATTCTCACGGCCGCGAGAAAAAAGCTCGACACCCCGGAGGAATAAAGACATGACAATCAGACAGCAGATAATTACGATTGCCCTTTGCGTTCTGGGCACTATGACGACCCGCTTTCTCCCTTTTCTGGTTTTCGGTGAAAAGAGAGAAACGCCGAGGTACATACAGTATATTGGCAAGCTTCTGCCTTCCGCGGTTTTCGGTATGCTCATTGTCTATTGCCTGAGAAATGTCGATTTTCTCGGCGGCGTTCACGGCATACCGGAAATTATCGCAATAGTCATCACCGTCATCCTCCATCTCTGGCGGCGGCAGATGCTGCTGTCCATTGCGGGCGGCACGGTGTGCTATATGCTGCTTCTCCACTATATTGCGTAACAGACATATGATAACAACAAAACGGACGTTCCACACCGGAACGTCCGTTTTGTTATCAAAGATCAAAGCATTTTTTCAGCATGGAATATGTGCCGAGCGCCATTACCGTCATATTCTCCGTCATCACGGTTCCGGGCATAACTGACATATTCATTTTCCCGTCCGTCTTTACGCCGAGAATATTTATCCCGAAGCTCTTGCGTATGTTCAATTCCTCTATGCTGCGTCCGCGCCAAGCCTTCGGCACGGGCACCTCCACCACCGAATACTCATCGTCTATCTCTATGTAATTGAGAAGATTATTTGAGCAATAGCGGATGGCCGCCCACTTCGCCACCTGTTTTTCCGGATAGGTGACGGCATCGGCGCCGTTGCGAAGCAGGAACTTTTCCTGAACACTGCGCTCTGCCCGCGCGACAACAAACTTTGCCCCCATCTCCTTGAGCAGCGATGTAGTCTCCAGCGAATCCTGAAAATCCCCGCTGATGGTGACATAGCAGATGTCATAGTTGTCAATGCCGAGTGTGCGCAGAAACTCCGGCTTTGTGCTGTCGCCTATCTGCGCGTTCGTGACAAACGGCATACACTCGTTCACCAGTTCCTCGTTAACGTCAACGGCCATGATCTGATGGCCAAGCTCATTGAGTTCCTCGGCAAGGTTGCGTCCAAAGCGCCCAAGACCGATAAGCAAAACGTTTTTCATAATTATCCTCCCAAAAAATTAAGCTCAGCCGACGGTTATCTGCTCTTTCGGGTACTTCACATAGGAGAAATAGTGCCCGGAGAACGTAGCGTAAATCAGCGTCAATCCGCCGACGCGCCCGATAAACATAAGCGCTATCAGCACCCACTGCGACACCGAACCCAAACCCGGCGTCAGTCCAAGCGACAGTCCGACGGTTCCGACGGCGGAGGCGGTTTCAAACAGGCACAGGTACAGCGGCGCACCCTCCGCGGCACATATTATCATTGCGCCGGTAAAAAACAGCGCCATATACATCATAAGTATTGCGGAGGCGTTTTTCGCGGCGGAATCATCCAGCCTGCGTCGGAATATCTGCGGCGACTCGCGCCGGCGGAAGGTCGCGAACGCATTTGCCATAAGCACTGTCGCGGTCGTCACCTTCATGCCGCCCGCCGTAGACCCCGGCGCGCCGCCGATGAGCATCAGCACAGTCATTACCGCGCGCGAAACCTCCGTCATGGAGCTGAGGTCTGCCGTGTTGAAGCCGGCGGTTCTCGGCGTCACCGCTTGGAACAGCGACAATAAAAACCGCTCCTTTATTGGAAGCTGCGCATAATCCGTGAAGAAGAAAAGCAAGGCCGGGAAGAATATCAGAACACCCGACGCCGCGAGTATGACCTTGCTCTGCAATCTGTACCGGTGGATTTTGAGCTTGTGGGTGCAGATATCGTTCCATGTTAGAAAGCCGATGCCTCCGATAACGATGAGCAATATAAGAACCGTGACGATAAGAGCATTATCGGCATAGCCCATCATGGACACATACTGATTATCCGCACTGCCCATGATATCAAAGCCTGCGTTGCAGAACGCGGATACGGAGTGAAACAGAGACATCCATATTCCTCTCGTCCCGAAGTCGCGCAGGAAGACGGGCAGCATGGCCGCCGCGCCGAGCAATTCAATAATGAATGTACCCTTTAATATAAAAATTGTCAGTCTGACGATGCCGCCCACAGCAGGTGCGGAAAGCGCGTCCTGCATGGCGCTTCGCCCTCTGATTGAGATGTGCTTGCCCGCGAACATCATAAACATCGCCGCGGCAGTGACAACGCCGAGACCGCCTATTTGAATCATCAGCAGGATAATTCCCTGTCCAAAGAGCGACCAGTAGCTTCCCGTGTCATGTACGACCAGCCCCGTTACGCATACCGCGGAGGTCGCCGTAAACAGTGACTCACGAAACGGCGTCCACCTTCCGTCCGCCGACGCAATGGGAAGCGAAAGCAGCAGCGCGCCAAGCACGATGACCCCCGCAAAGCCCAATATTATTAATCTGAACGAAGTCAGGTGCCGCTTCCATTGCACCTTCTGACCTTTCAATAT
>CAMEHJ010000110.1 GCA_945917385.1 uncultured bacterium | reverse complement strand
AGCTCGCCGGTGAAGTAGTCAAACTGGGTCTGGACGTAGGTGAAGCCGTTGATGCGGGAAATGATCTGGGCGGCGTCCTTGCCGAGACCGTTGAGGATAACGCGCAGGGGGGACTTGCGCGCCTTGTTTGCGTTCTTGACGATACCGATCGCGCCCTCGGCAGCGGCGAAGGACTCGTGGCCGGCAAGGAATGCGAAGCACTTGGTATCGTCGCTCAGCAGCATTGCGCCGAGGTTGCCGTGGCCGAGACCGACCTTGCGGTCCTCTGCGACGGAGCCGTCGAGGCAGAAGCTCTGCAGGCCGACGCCAATCATCTTTGCGGCTTCCGCGGCGGTCTTTACACCGGACTTGATTGCGATGGCGGCGCCTACGCAGTATGCCCAGCGGACGTTCTCAAAGCAGATGGGCTGGATGCCGGCTGCGATCTCGTAGGGGTCAAAGCCCTTTGCCTTGCAGATCTCTCTGCACTCTTCGACGGAAGCGATACCGTACTGGGCGAGGACACCATTGATTTTATCTATTCTTCTCTCGTAATTTTCAAACAGAGCCATTATTTCGTCCTCCTCTAATTATTCCTGACGGGGGTCGATGTACTTGGCGGCGTTGTCGAACTGACCGTAGTGACCCTTTGCCTTCTCCATTGCGACGTTGGCGTCGTCGCCCTTCTTGATGAAGTCCATCATCTTGCCGACGGAAACAAACTCGTAGCCGACGATCTCGTTATCGGCGTTGAGAGCGAGTCTGGTGACATAGCCCTCGGTGAGCTCGAGGTAGCGGGGACCCTTTTCCTTGGTGGCGAACATGGTGCCGACCTGGGATCTGAGACCCTTGCCGAGGTCTTCCAGGGAAGCGCCGACTGCAAGGCCGTCCTCGGAGAATGCGGACTGGCTGCGGCCGTAAACGATCTGGAGGAACAGCTCGCGCATTGCGGTGTTGATGGCGTCGCAGACGAGGTCGGTATTCAGAGCCTCAAGAATGGTCTTGCCGATAAGGATTTCGGAAGCCATTGCTGCGGAGTGGGTCATGCCGGAGCAGCCGATGGTCTCAACAAGAGCCTCCTCGATGATGCCGTTTTTGATGTTGAGCGTCAGCTTGCAGGCGCCCTGCTGGGGTGCGCACCAGCCGATACCGTGAGTCAAACCGGAGATGTCGGAAATTTCCTTGGCCTGAACCCACTTGCCCTCTTCGGGGATGGGAGCGGGGCCATGGTATGCGCCCTTTGCGACGGGGCACATATGCTTAACTTCAGTGGTGTAGATCATAGCGATTTCCCTTCTTTTTTAATATGTAGAGATAACTTTAATCGGCTTGCGCCGGGATTATCCCGGAACCGACAATTCTGCCGGTTCCGGAAAGGATCACTTGATAAGGCACTCGCCGGTCATTTCGGCGGGCTTGGCAAGTCCCATCAGGCTGAGAATGGTGGGGGCGATATCGGCAAGGCGGCCGTCTTTCAGCTCGATGCCTGCCTTGCAGACCGCAAAGGGCACGGGGTTCGTAGTGTGCGCGGTGTTGACCTTGCCGCTTGCGTCAAACATACAGTCGGCATTGCCGTGGTCGGCGGTTACGAGCAGGACGGTGTCCGGGTGCTTTTCGACCTCGGCCATGATCTTGCCCATTGCGGTATCGACCGCCTCAACGGCGGTGACCGCCGCCTGCATAACGCCGGTATGGCCTACCATGTCGCAGTTTGCGAAGTTGCATACGATAAGGTCATACTTGTCGGAGGCGATCGCCTCAACGCACTTCTCCCCTACCTTCTCCGCGCTCATCTGAGGCACGAGGTCGTAGGTTGCAAACTCCTTCGGGGAGGGGACAAGGCATCTGTCCTCGCCCTCTGCCTGCTTTTCAACGCCGCCGTTGAAGAAGAAGGTGACATGGGCGTACTTCTCGGTCTCCGCGACGCGGAACTGCTTGAGTCCCTTTGCGCTGATGTAGTCACCGAGAGTGTTCTCGATGACCTCCGGCGGGTATGCGATGGGCAGGGGGAGCGCCTCGTCGTACTGTGCGGTGCAGACATAGCTCAGCGGGCATACGACCTTCTTTCTCTCGAAGCCGTCAAAGCTTTCAAGGTTCAGCGCCCAGGTCATCTCTCTTGCGCGGTCGGGGCGGAAGTTCATGAAGATAACGCTGTCGCCCTTGTTGATAACGCCGTCTTTGCAGACCACGACGGGCTTTACAAACTCGTCGGTAACGCCCTCGGCGTAGCTTGCCTCAACGGCGTGCACGGCATCCGCGTCCATGATGCCCTCGCCGCAGACGATAGCGTTGTAGCCCTCCTGTACGCGCTCCCAGCGCTTGTCTCTGTCCATGCCGTAGAAGCGGCCCTGGATGGTGGCGATGCGGGCATTGCCAAGCTCGTCGCACTTTGCCTGAAGCTGAGCGACAAAGCCGGCGCCGCTCTTGGGGGCAACGTCGCGTCCGTCGAGGAAGCAGTGTACAAACACCTTCTCAACGCCGCGCTGCTTTGCCATGTCGAGGATGGCGAAGATGTGTGTGAGGTGGCTGTGTACGCCGCCGGTGGACAGCAGGCCCATGATGTGCAGAGCCTTGCCGTTTGCCTTTGCGTCGTCCATCGCCTTGATGTAGACGGGGTTTTCAAAGAACTTGCCGTTTTTGATCTCCTGGCTCATTTTGGGGAGGATCTGGAAAACCACGCGGCCCGCGCCGATGTTGGTGTGACCGACCTCGGAGTTGCCCATCTGTCCTTCGGGCAGACCGACGTCAAGTCCGGAGGCGGAGAGCTGAGAGGTGGGGTTCTCGGAAAAGAGCCTGTCAAGATTCGGCTTTCTGGCGCAGGAGATCGCGTTGCCCTCGGAGGGTGCCGCGATGCCGTAGCCATCAAGAATTATAAGAACTGCTTTTTTCGTCATTTGCCGTTCCTTCTTTTTTATTAAATCACTGATCGGTAGCCTTGATGATTTCGGAGAAATCAACGGGTTTGAGGGAAGCGCCGCCGATGAGGCCGCCGTCGATGTCGGGCTGAGCAAGCAGCTCGCGTGCGTTCTTTGCATTCATGCTGCCGCCGTAGAGGATGGAGACGGCACGTGCGGGACGTGCGCCGTAGATGCCGCGGATGACGGCACGGATACCCTCGCAGACCTCCTGTGCCTGCTCTGCGGTAGCGGTCTTGCCGGTGCCGATGGCCCAGATAGGCTCATAGGCGATAATGCAGCGGCGGAGCTTGGTCGCGTCGATACCGGAGAGAGCGGCCTTGACCTGGTATGCGACATACTCCATGGTCAGGTTCATCTCGCGCTGCTCAAGAGACTCGCCCACGCAGATGATGGGAGCGATGCCCTTTTCAAGCAGAGCCTTGGTCTTGGCGTTGATGAGCATATCGTCCTCGCCGTGGTACTGGCGGCGCTCGGAGTGGCCGACGATGCAGTACTTAGCGCCGATATCGCTGAGCTGGGCGGCGGAGATCTCACCGGTGTATGCGCCCTTCTCGTACTTGGAGACATCCTGCGCACCGGCTGCGACCTTGCAGTCCTTGCCGGCCTTGACCATCGCGGGAACCATGACTGCGGGAGTGCAGAGAACCATCTCGCAGGTACGGGTCTTGGGCAGGTTGGCCTTCAGCTCTTCTATAAAGGGCTTGATCTCGGAAGCCAGCATATTCATCTTCCAGTTGCCGGCAATAACGGTCTTGCGATATTTTCTGTTCATATGAAGGTATTTTCCTTTCGTAGAAAGCTTTGCTTTTTATATTCATTCCGCATAAGACGGGAAAGCGTCCGTCTCATGCGTATTTGAACCTGATTAAATTATGCGTCGAGCAGGCAGGCAACGCCGGGCAGCTCCTTGCCCTCAAGGAACTCAAGGGATGCGCCGCCGCCGGTGGAGATGTGGGTGATCTTGTCCGCGAAGCCGAGCTTCTCGACCGCGGCTGCGGAGTCGCCGCCGCCGACGATGGTGACAGCGCCGGACTCTGCCAGTGCCTTTGCCATTGCTTTGGTGCCGTTTGCGAATGCGTCAAACTCGAAAACACCCATGGGTCCGTTCCAGACGATGGTGCCTGCACCCTTGACGGCTGCGGAGAATGCCTCGACGGTCTTGGGACCGATGTCCATGCCCATAAGCCCGGCGGGAATGCTGCCTTCAACGAGGACAGGCTCTGCGTCTGCGGAGAACTCGGCTGCGCAGTAGTTGTCAACGGGCAGGAGGAACTTGACGCCCTTCTCCTCGGCCTTCTTTATCATGTCCTTTGCGTAGTCAAGACGGTCTGCTTCAAGCAGGGACTTGCCTATTTCGTAGCCCTGAGCCTTCATGAAGGTATAGGCCATGCCGCCGCCGATGATGATGGTGTCTGCCTTTTCAAGGAGATTGTTGATAACGGCGATCTTGTCGGAGACCTTTGCGCCGCCGAGGACAGCGACGAAGGGGCGCTTGGGGTCGTCGAGAGCCTTGCCCATGATGGACAGCTCCTTGTCAACGAGCAGGCCGGAGTATGCGGGCAGGTATGCGGCAACGCCTGCGGTGGAGGCGTGCGCTCTGTGCACGGTGCCGAATGCGTCGGAAACGAAAACTTCTGCCATGTCTGCAAGAGCCTTTGCAAAGTCTGCGCCGTTCTTCTCCTCGCGGATGTCGAAACGGAGGTTCTCAAGCAGCATGATCTGGCCGGGCTGGAGCGCGGCGGCCTTTGCCTTTGCGTCGTCGCCGATAATGTCGGAAGCGAAAATGACCTCCTGACCGAGAAGCTCACTGAGTCTCTTTGCTACGGGAGCGAGAGTGAGCTTGGTTTTCCACTCGCCCTTGGGCTTGCCGAGGTGGGAGCAGGCGATGACGGCAGCGCCGTTATCGAGCAGTGCCTTTATGGTGGGGATAGCGGCCTTGATACGCTTGTCGCTGGTGATCTCGCCGGTCTCCTTGTTCTGGGGAACGTTGAAGTCGCAGCGGAGAAGGACCTTCTTGCCCTTAACGTCAACATCGCGAATGGTCTTCTTGTTGTAGTTCATGATATAGCCTCCTAAAATAGTATATAAATTTATAAATCCGACATAGAGCCGGTGCCGAGCAGGCCGGGAAAGCCCTGCTGCCGCAGCGCCTCATACGCCAGGAT
>CAMEHJ010000109.1 GCA_945917385.1 uncultured bacterium | reverse complement strand
TCGCGAGCATCTGCTGTTCGCCGCGGGAGAGCGTGCCGGCGAGCTGGGTGCGGCGCTCCTCCAGTCTGGGAAAGCTCCTATACACGGCGGCGATCGACTCCGCTATCTCCGCGCGCGGCCTTGTATAGCCGCCCATTTCGAGGTTATCCTCGACGGTCATTTTCGCAAAAACGTGTCTGCCCTCCGGGCAGTGGGCAATGCCGTCAGAGACTATCATATGCGGCGCGCGGCGCGTAAGGCTTTTGCCCTCGAAGCGCACGTCGCCGGTCTTGCTGCGCAGAAGTCCGCACACGGTGTTGAGGGTCGTGCTCTTGCCCGCGCCGTTTGCGCCGATAAGCGTGACTATCTCGCCTTCGTTCACTTCAAAGGACACGCCCTTGAGCGCATGGATAGCGCCGTAATAAACATTCAGGTTTTCAACCTTGAGCATCGGTTCCGCCATCCTTATGCCCCCTTTCTGCCGAGGTAAGCCTCGATGACCTTGGGATTTGACTTGATATCCTCAGGCGAGCCCTTGGCAATGACCTTGCCGTAGTTCAAAACCGCAATGCCCTCGCAGATACCCATGACCAGATTCATGTCGTGCTCGATGAGCAGAATCGCTATCTGGAAGGTGTCGCGGATCTTTGTGATATTCTCCATAAGCTCCGCCGTCTCGGAGGGATTCATGCCGGCGGCCGGCTCGTCAAGCAGAAGCAGGCAGGGGTTAGTCGCAAGCGCGCGGACTATCTCAAGCCGTCTCTGTGCGCCGTAGGGCAGGCTGCCCGCCTGCGCATTTGCCATGTTCTCCATGTTGAAGATGCTCAGAAGCTCCATCGCGCGATCTCTCGCAATTCTCTCGGAGCGGCCGAAGGATGGCAAGCGGAGCATAGACTCCAGAAGTGAGTACGACTGCTCTCTGTAAAGCCCGACAAGGACGTTATCAAGCACGCTCATGCCGTTGAAAAGGCGGATATTCTGGAAGGTGCGCGCAATGCCGGCGTGGTTTGCCTGAATGGTAGAGTAAGTGTTGATATCCTTCTGGTTGAGCAGGATGGTGCCGGTGGTCGGCTGGTAAACCTTGGTCAGAAGATTAAAGAGCGTGGTCTTGCCCGCGCCGTTCGGGCCGATAAGCCCGGAAATCTCGCAGCGCCCGATGGTGAGGTTCACATCCTCCACGGCCTTGAGCCCGCCGAACTGAATACCGAGGTGGCGCGTTTCAAGCACCGGGCTCTTGTCGAGGTCGCGCTCCATGAGCAGCGCGTTGTCATTAACGACTCTGATGAGATCAGTCATTGCCGGTGTCCTCCTTCAGCGTTTTATTCGCCCTCGCCGGGAAGAGCTTTCTGACCGGCGCCATAAACTTTGCTATAAGCTCTCTGCCCTTCTGCGACTGCGTGAGCAGCATTACGGTGATAAGCAGCACCGCGTAGATAAGCATTCTGTAATCGCCCACCGCCCTGAGCTTTTCGGGCAGAACCGTCAGCAGTATCGCCGCGATGATGGAGCCGCGTATATTGCCCATGCCGCCCATGACGACAAAGCAGAGCATCAGAATGGAAGTGTTGAAGTTGAACTTGCTCGGCGCGACGGAGGCGTAGTTCATAACGTACAGCGTGCCCGCCATGCCGGTGAGAAATGCGGAGGTGACGAATGCAATCATCTTGAATTTGCCCGCCGACAGTCCGACGCTCTCCGCCGCGATGCGGTTGTCGCGCACGGCGGTTATCGCGCGGCCGGTGCGAGAGTCCATGAGGTTCTGTACTATGAACAGCGTGAACAGCACCAGCGCAAAGCCGACGGCGAAGGTGGCAAGCTTTTCATTGCCCGTAACGCCCATAGGCCCGCTCAGCACGTTCACACCGCCCTCTTCCATAGCAAGCGACTGTCCGAAGCTGAAGTGCCAGCCCTTGCTGTCATAGCCGAGATAGATGCAGTTGACGACGTTTTTGATTATCTCTCCGAACGCGAGCGTGACTATCGCGAGATAGTCGCCGCGAAGTCTCAAAACGGGGATGCCGATGAGAAATCCGAAAATGCCCGCCGTGATGCCGCCGCAGAACATGCTGACAATGAGCCGCAGCGTCTCGTTTCCGATGCCGGAAAAGAGCTGGCAGAACACAACGCCGGAGAATGCGCCGATGCTCATAAAGCCAGCGTGACCGAGGCTGAGGTCGCCGCTGAAGCCGACGACGACGTTCAGCGCGATCGCGGCGGTGATGTAGACGCACACGGGGACAAGCTGCCCTCTCATGGCGCGGCTGAGATTGCCCGTTGAAACGAGGGACTGAAACAGTACGAAAAGCGCGATGACAAGCGCGTAGTTTATAAGACACTGTCTGGTGTATTTCTTCATTTTCATGTTCTCACCTCATACCTTCTCGCGCTCCGCCGTACCGAGCAGACCGGACGGCTTTACAAGCAGAACGATGATCAGCACCGCGAACACGATAGCGTCGGAGAGCTGGGTGGAGATGTAAGCCTGCGCGAACTTCTCGATTATGCCGAGCAGCAGTCCGCCGAGGAACGCGCCGGGGATGGAGCCGATGCCGCCGAACACCGCCGCGGTGAAGGCCTTGATGCCGGGCATGGAGCCGGTGGTGGGCATGAGCGTGGAGTAGGAGGAGCAGAGCAGGACGCCCGCGACCGCCGCGAGAGCGGAGCCGATGGCAAAGGTCGCTGAGATGGTGGAGTCAACGTTTATTCCCATGAGCTGTGCTGCGGCCTTGTCCTCGCTGCAGGCGCGCATGGCCTTGCCGAGCTTGGTTTTCTGTGTGAGGTAGGTAAGCCCCGCCATGATAACAATGCACGCGAGCACCGTGACCACCGCTTCGCCGGAGACGTTCAGCCGGCCGCCGAACATACTGAAGCCCTTGAAGCCGACGAGCGACGCATACACTCTCGGATTGGACGACCAGACAAGCATTGCGCCGTTCTGGAGAAAATAGCTCACGCCGATCGCGGTGATAAGCACCGCAAGAGACGCGGAGCTTCTAAGCGGCTTATACGCAAGTCTCTCTATGACGATACCGAGGCAGGTGCAGACTAAGCTTGCCGCAAGCACCGAAACTATCGGCGGCAGGCCGAAGGAGTTCGCCGCGAAATAGGATATATAGCCGCCTACCATGATAACGTCGCCGTGGGCAAAGTTCAGCATTTTCGCGATGCCGTAGACCATGGTGTAGCCGAGCGCGATTATCGCGTACACACTGCCAAGGCTTATTCCGTTTATCAGATATGTCAAAAAAGTCATGGGAGTTACCCTCCTTATATAATGCGCAGGATAAACGTTGATTAAATCGCCACTGTATGCGGCGATTTAATCAACGCTTATCTCAGAGTATGGGGGAGCATCAAAATCTCCCCCATGCTCCGTGATTTGCTTAATGGATTACTGCTGGTCGAGTGCGTATGCGCCGTCCTTGATAACGACAGCCTTGGGTGCCTTGGTGACCTCGCCGTTTGCGTTCCAGGTCATGTCGGAGCCGGTCAGGCCGCTGTAGGTGTAGCCGTTGGTGAAGCCCTCGACGAGGACATCGCAGATCTCCTCTGCGCTCATGTCGCCGGTGACGCCGTTTGCGGTGCAGACTTCATATACTGCCCAGATGCAGTCGTAAGCGTCGGCTGCGAACTGGTTGGGAACGTCGCCGCAGGCAGCCTGGTACTTTGCAACGAAGCTCTGGGTCTTCTCGTCGGTCGCGTCTGCGGAGAAGGGAGTCAGCAGGTATGCGCCCTCGGCAAGCTCGGTGTTGAAGCCTTCGAGAGAGAGCAGACCGTCCATGCCGTCAACACCGAAGTATTTGACGTCCCAGTTCATTGCCGCGCACTGGTTCATGATAACGGAGATCGGGGTGTAGTACATGGGCAGGAACAGCATATCAGCGCCTGCGTCCTTGGCTGCGGTGAGCTGTGCGGAGAAGTCGGTTGCGGAGTCATCGGTAAAGGTGCCGGTGTAGACAACATTCAGGCCCTTGTCCTCGGCCTCGGCCATGAACTTCTCGTAGATGCCGGTGGAGTATGCGTCGCCGTTATTGTAGATGACGGCGATGGCTTCGCTCATGTTATTGTTGGCAATGTAGGTTGCGGAAGCGGAGCCCTGGTTGGGGTCGCTGAAGCACATCTGGAAGACGTTGTCTCTGCCCTCGGTGACGGAGGGGGAGGAAGCGGAGGGAGTCAGGACGAACACGCGGTCCGCGGCGGCCTCAGCGGCGACAGCGGCGCAGGGAGTGGAGGTAACGGTGCCGACCAGAACCTGCATACCCCAGTCCATCAGGTTGCCGTATGCGTTGACGGAGGTCTCTGCATCGTGTGCGTCATCCTGGAAGTTCAGCTCGAACTGAACGCCGCCGAGCGCGTTGACTTCTTCAACGGCGATCTTCATTGCGGTCTCAACAGCCTTGCCGTAGATAGCGGCGGGGCCGGTTACGGGGCCGATGCCGCCGACCTTGACGGGGGCGGAGGATGCTGCGGTGGCTTCGGATGCGGGGGCGGCGGATGCCGCGGGGGCAGCGGTGGAAGCGGGTGCGGAGGAGCCGCAGCCTGCGAACATACACGCCATCATTGCGACGGCGAGAACCATAGCGAATACTTTCTTCATTGTTTTGCTCCTTAGTTTTTCTTGGTGGTTTTCATCTTTTTCTTTTTTGCGTTTTTGTCTGTCCTACGTCAGCCCCGGCCGAAGGTGATGCAGGGCAATATATACAAAAAACGGCTCCGCCCGTAGGCGAAGCCGCTTTGTATAATCATTGAGTGATTACGAAAGCATGAGCTTCATACCATGGGGCGTGTTTGGTTTTGCGGTAATAAGGCAAAGGGCAAGCGCAAGAATAATAAGCGAAATAAGCCCGAACAGCGCCAGACCGATTCGCTCAATATTCAGAATGCCTATAATAGCAAAAACGGACATCAGAACACTGATGCCCGTTAAAATAGCAGAGAAAACGACGGAGCCCTGAGCGCATGCGAAGCAAGCCTCTTCACAGCGAACGGAAGAAGATGCAGTGCAGTTGGAATTCATGTTGAAACTGTACATTCTGAGGACTCCTTTCTTGAGCAATTTTTACAAGCTTTGCTTGATGCTCTGA